>NZ_JBEXKC010000035.1:0-79490 GCF_040609475.1 Streptomyces sp. NPDC004667
CCCGGCACGGAGCGGCAGCCCGGCGCGGAACGGGCGCCCAGGGCAGAGCGGGAGCCCGGCGCGGAGCGGCTGCTCGGCACGGAGCGGGCGCCCGGCACGGAGCCGGCGCCCGGGGCGGCCCGGCACCGGGCTCCGCGGCGCCGGGCGTGGGCCCGGTGGGCCCTGGCCGCCTGCGTGGCGGTGGCGGCCGGGCTGGGCGGGGTCGCGGCCTGGCAGTACCAGCGGGCGGACTCCGCACGGCAGCAGGCCCGGGCGGCCGAGGCCCGGGAGGCGGCACTGGCCGGGGTGCTGTCCGCCCCCGACGCCCGGCTGGCGTCCGGCCGGATCGCGGCCGGCGGTACGGGGACGGTGGTGCTCTCCCGCGAGCGGGACCGTGCGGTGTTCGTGCCCTCCGGGATGGCGGCGCCCCCGGCGGGGCGGGTCTACCAGCTGTGGTTCGCCGGTCCGGACGGCGGCATGCGCCCCGCGGGCCTGATGGATCCCGCGCGGCCCGACGCCCCGGCCCTCCTGGCGGGCCCGGTGCGCGGGGCCACCGGGGTCGGCGTCACCGTGGAGCCCGAGGGCGGTTCCGCCGCCCCGACGACGAACCCCCTGGTCCTGCTGGCCCTGCCCGGCACCCGGACCGCGTAGCCGGCTCCGCCGGCCGCGGCCGCCGCGACGTCCGTCGCGCGACCGTGGAAGGGTGGAGGGGTACCGGCTCCGCGCGGCGGCACCCGCTCGCCGGGAGCGCGTGGACCGGACCGTGCGCACGGCGATGCGCCTACGGGCGGAGGTGAACGCCGATGGGACCCGTGGGGCGGACGCGCGACGCCCGCCGGCTGTGGCCGGCCGGGGCCGTAGCAGGGCTCGTGTCGGCGTTCGCCGGACTGGCGGTGGCATCGCTGGCGGCGGTGGCCGTCCGGCCCGAGGCGGCCCCGCTCACCGCGGTCGGCGGGGCCGTGGTGGACCGTACGCCCGCCGCGGTCAAGGAATGGGCCATCCGTACCTTCGGCACCGCCGACAAACCGGTGCTGACGCTCGGGATCACTCTGGTGCTGGCGGCCCTCGCCGCCGCGACGGGAGTCCTCGCCGTACACCGGCTCCGTACGGGCCTGGCGCTCGCCGGTGCGGTGGGCGTGCTCGGGGCGGTGGCGGCGCTCGGCCGGCCCGAGGCCGGCTGGCGGGACGCCCTGCCGTCGCTGGCGGGCGGGGCGGTCGCGGCCGGGGTGCTGTACCTGCTGGTCACCACCCTGCGGCGGCCCCGCCCCGCGCCGGGGCGGCCGGGTGGCACCTGGCCCATGGACCGGCGGGGCTTCGGCAGGATCGTGGCGGCCACGGTCACGGCCTCGGCGGTGGCCGGACTCGCCGGGCGCCGTCTCGGGGCCCACGGCTCGGCGCGGGCCACCGCGTCCCGGGCGGACCTCGCCCTGCCGCCGCCGGCCGTCCCCGCGCCGCCCGTACCCGCCGGGGCGGACCTGCGGATCCCGGGCCTGTCCCCGTTCATCACCCCCACCGGGGACTTCTACCGCGTGGACACCGCCCTGGTCGTCCCGCGCGTGGACGCCGGCACCTGGCGGCTGACGCTGCGCGGGGACGGGGTCGCCAAGCCGCTGGACCTGGACCTGCGGGCCCTGCTCGCCCGGCCGCTCGTCGAGCACGACGTGACCCTGACCTGCGTCTCGAACGAGGTGGGCGGCCCGTACGCGGGCAACGCCCGCTGGCTCGGCGTCCGCCTGTCCGACGTGCTGCGCGAGGCGGGGGTGCGCCCGCCCTCCGAGGGCGGCCCCGCCGACCAGCTGGTGGCCCGCTCGGTCGACGGGATGACCATCGGAACGCCCGTCGAGACCGTCATGGACGGCCGGGACGCGCTGCTCGCCGTCGGGATGAACGGCGCGCCGCTGCCCTTCGCCCACGGATTCCCGGTCCGGATGGTCGTACCGGGCCTGTACGGGTACGTGTCGGCCTGCAAGTGGCTGACCGAGCTGCGCCTGACCACCTTCGCCGCCTACGACGCGTACTGGGTCCGGCGTTCCTGGGCGCAGCAGGCCGCCGTCAAGACGCAGTCGCGGATCGACACCCCGCGTCCCTTCGGCCGGGTGTCACCCGGGCGGGTGATGGTGGCCGGGGTGGCGTGGGCGCAGCACCGGGGCATCTCCCGGGTGGAGGTGCGGGTCGACGACGGCCCGTGGCTCGCGGCCCGGCTGGCGGCGGCCGACGGCGTCGACACCTGGCGGCAGTGGGTGTGGCCCTGGGACGCCGTTCCCGGCGGGCACACGCTCCAGGTCCGGGCCACGGACGGCTCGGGACGGACCCAGACGGGCACGCGCTCCGGCACCCTCCCGGACGGGGCGACGGGCTGGCACACGGTCACCGTGGACGTCCGCCCGCCGTGATCGGCGGCGGGCCGGGGCGGCGGCGGGTCCGCCCCGGCGCCCGCGGCGACACGACCCGGGCCCGCGCCCGCGGGCCCGCGGGCGCCGTACATTGAGGGCCCCGTCAGGACGTCACCCGCCTGCCGTCCCGCCCTCCCGCACCTCAGGAGCCGACGCCGTGGAGCTGACCAGTACCGCGTTCCTCGTCACGCTGATCGTGGTCACGGTGCTGGCCGTGCTCCTGGCGCTGCTGCTGTGGAACCGGGTCCCGGGGCCCGCCCCGGTGCGGTGGACGGCGCGGGTGCTGATGATCGGGCTGTGCCAGCTGACGGCGATCTGCGTGGTCGCCGCGTGGATCAACGGCAGCTTCGGGCTGTACGCCTCCTGGGACGACCTGCTGGGCACCGGGAACGGGCAGGACGCCTCCGCGATGACGGGGCCGCCGGTCGGCCGGGCCAAGTTCACCCAGGGCGGGGACGGCACGCTCAGCACGTACGTCCGGGGCAGTCACTCGAAGCTCGCCGGGCAGGTGATCGTGTGGACTCCCCCGGCCTACGACGCCCCGGGGGCGGACCGGACCCGGTTCCCGGTCGTGATGCTGCTGCACGGCTATCCGGGTACGCCGCGTTCCTGGATGGACCTGGGCTCCATGCCCGGGGCGCTGGAGCGGCTGGTCCAGCTCGGCGAGGCACGCCCGTTCATCCTGGTGATGCCGGAGATCTATCCGGGCGGGGTGAACACCGACTGCAGCGACACCCCGCAGCGCAAGATCGCGACCTGGCTCGCCCGGGACGTGCCGGACCTGGTCGCGAAGAACTTCCGTACGCTGCCCGAGCCGAAGGGGTGGGGGCTGATGGGCGTCTCGACCGGGGCCTTCTGCGCGGCGAAGCTGCCGTTGCAGTACCCGAAGGTGTTCCGGGCGGGCGCGGCCCTGGACCCCGATCCGCTGACCGGGGACGCGGGGGTGCTGGCCGATCCCGGGCTGCGCGAACGCAACAGCCCGGCGTGGCTGCTCGGGCACACGAAGGGGGCGGACGTCGGGCTGTTCCTGGCCACCTCCGCCCAGGACAGGGAGAGCCCGCCGCGGCAGCTGGCGGAGTTCGCCCGCGCGGCGAAGGGCACCGGGGTACGGGTGAAGACGCTCGTGCGCCCGGCCGGCGGACACAACTTCCAGACGTGGAGCGCGATGTACCCCGACGCGCTGGGGTGGCTCAGCACGGAACTCTCCGCGCCCGCGCCCGCCCCGTAGGGCGGTACGGGACCGAGCCGGCCCGGGTCAGGCCAGGCGGACCGGGAGCGCCTCGACGCTGTTGCCGATGAAGCTGCGCTGGTGCGGGAGCCCGGCCTCGGGCACCGCCACGTCGAGGCCGGGGAAGCGGGTGAAGAGGCGTTCCAGGGCGATGGTTGCCTCCAGCCGGGCGAGGGGCGCGCCGACGCAGTAGTGCGCGCCGTGACCGAAGGAGAGGTTGCGGGCGGCGGTGGGCCGGGTCAGGTCGAAGCGGTCGGCGTCCGGGCCGTGGAAGGACGGGTCGCGGCCGGCCGCAGTGTATCCGGCGAGGACGGGGGTGCCCCGCGGGATGACGGTGCCGGCGACGGTGAGGTCGCGGGTGGGGTACCGGAAGGGGAACCAGCTGACGGGCCCGTCCCAGCGCAGGGTCTCGTCCACCACGTCCGACCAGCTCGCCTTGCCCTCCATGACCAGGGCGAGCTGGTCGCGGTGGGCGCACAGGGCGCGGACGGCGTTGCTGATGAGGTTGAGGGTGGTCTCGTGGCCCGCGACGAGCATCAGCCGCATGGTGCCGATGAGTTCGGCCTCGCTGAGCCGGTCCCCGTCCTCGTCGCGCGCGGCGATCAGGGCGCTGGTGAGGTCCTCGCCGGGGGCGGCCCGGCGGGCGGCCGCGATGGCGGCGATCAGCTCGACCAGCTCGCGCACGGCGGCCATCACCTCGGCCGGGGTGGTGTCGGTGGAGACGATGACGGTGTTGGAGAGGTGGTGCAGGCGGCCTCGGTGCTCGGGGTCCACGCCGAGCAGTTCGCAGATGACGCTCATCGGCAGCGGCAGTGCGAAGTGCGTGCGCAGGTCGGCGACCCCGTCGGCGGATCCGGCGGCGGCCGCGGCGAGGTCGTCGAGGAGGCCGTCGGCCAGTTCCTCGACGCGCGGGCGCAGCCGCTCCACCTGACGGGCCGTGAAGGCGTTGCCGACGAGGGAGCGCAGGCGCCGGTGGTCGGCGTCGTCGGCGGTGTGCATGCCCTGGGCGTTGGCGAAGACCCGCAGGGGCCAGTCGGCGGGGATGCTGCCGTCGTGCAGGGCGGGGAAGTGCCGGGCGTCCTTGGCCACGTCGGGGTGAGCGAGGAACTCCTTGAGCGCCTCGTGTCCCAGGACGACGGCGCCGGGCACCCCGCCCGGGAGGACGACCTCCGCCACGGCGCCCTCGGCGCGCAGCCGGGCGTTGAGCGCGTGCGGGCAGCCGCCGGCGGGGTCGATGACGTGCCGGGGGGAGGTGTGCGGCGACAAGGCGGTCTCCTGGTCAGCTGGACGACTACCGGCCAACAGTGCGGCCTGAAGGGCCCGTTGTTCAAGCGGTGCGACCGGTTCGTCCGGGAGGGGGACCGGCGCGACGCGCCGACGGGGGTCCCGCACTCCGCCCTCCCCGGGAAGCCGTCCCGCGAGGGCCCGGGGCGGTGGCGCCGGCCGGCGACCCGCTCCCGCGATTCCGCTGTACGCATGCCGCGTACAGCGTCCGCAGACGGCTAGGGTGGGGGCATGTCCCCATCAGAACAGCAGTCCTCCGCCCCCGTTCCCTCCGTCTGGGCCCGGCCGCGCCGCCAGAAGGAGCAGGCCCCGCTCAGCCAGGAGCAGATCGTCGCGGCGGCGGTGCGACTGCTCGACGCCGAGGGCATCGAGGCGCTGAGCATGCGCAAGCTCGGCGCCGAGATGGGCACGGCCGCCACCTCCCTCTACCGGCACGTGGCCAACAAGGACGAGCTGATCGAGCTGGTCGTGGACGAGGTGTACGGCGAGCTGGAGCTCCCCGAGCCCGGCGGTCCGGACGGCTGGCGCGCCTCCCTCTCCCACAGCGGGCACAGCCTGCGCGACATGATCCTGCGCCACCCCTGGGTGGCCTCGGTCCTCGGCCAGGTGGGGCTGGCCCACCTGGGCCCGAACCTGATGCGGATGTCCGAGCGGATGCTGCGGCTGGCCCGGACGGCCGGCTTCCCGCCCGGCGAGGCCGACCTCGCCATGAAGGCGGTCATCTCCTATGTCATCGGCGCCACGACCAGCGAGGCCTCCTACCTCTCGCTGCTCGCCCGCAGCGGCATGAGCGAGGCCGACTGGCTCCGGTCCCTGGCGCCGACCGGCCGGCACGCCCCCGACGAGCACCCGCTGACGCAGGACCACTACGCCACCCAGCGGGAACAGGACCCGGCGCGGCTGCGCGAGGACAACTTCGACTACGGGCTCCAGCGGGTCCTCGACGGCCTGGCGACCCGGATCGACCGCGACTGACCGGGCGACGCGGGCGACCGGACGCCGGGTCCGCGGCCGGTCCGGGCGTACGGTCCGCGCCCGGTCCGGCCCCCGGTCCTCGGCCGGTGCGCCCCTGCGGGAAGGTCAGAAGGTCAGTTCGCGGCCCTCGCCGAGCGGGGCGAAGAACCGCTCCACCGCGGCCGGCCGCACCTGGACCAGCGCCGCCGGCGACCAGCGGGGGCGACGGTCCTTGTCGATCACCTGCGCGCGGATGCCCTCCACCAGGTCCGGCACGGACAGGGCGGCACTGGAAACCCGGTACTCCTGCTCCAGGACCCGCTCCAGGGAGTCCAGCGCACGGGCCCGGCGCAGCGCCGCGAGGGTGGCCTTGAGGGCGGTGGGGGACTTGGCGTGCAGGGTCCGGGAGGCCTCACGGGCCGCCGGCAGGCCGGTGCCGAGCAGGCGGGAGTGGATCTCCTCGACGGTGTCGGCGGCGTAACACCGGTCGATCCACTCCCGGTCGGCGACGAGTCCGTCCGAGCAGGGGGCGGGGAGGGCGTAGCGGTCCACGACCTTGTCGGCGGGGGCGCCGTCGGTGCCCTCCGTGAGGTCCCGGACGAGTTCCTCCAGGAAGTCCGAGGGCACGTACCGGTCGGCGAGCCCGCACAGCAGGGCGTCGGCCGCGCCGACCGCGGTGCCGGTCAGGGCGAGGTGGGTGCCGAGTTCGCCGGGGGCCCGGGAGAGCAGGTAGGTCCCGCCGACGTCGGGGACGAAGCCGATGCCGGTCTCGGGCATGGCCACCCGGGAGCGCTCGGTGACGACGCGGACGCTGCCGTGGGCCGAGAGCCCGACGCCGCCGCCCATCACGATGCCGTCCATGAGGGCCACGTAGGGCTTGGGGTAGCGGGCGATGCGGGCGTTGAGCCGGTACTCGTCGCGCCAGAAGTCGAGGGAGCCCGTGGTCCCCGCCTTCGCGTCCGCGTGGATGGCCCGGATGTCACCGCCCGCGCACAGGCCGCGCTCCCCGGCGCCGCGGATCATGACGTGGTCCACTGCGGGGTCCTGCTCCCAGGCCGTGAGCGCCTCCGCGATCCGCAGCACCATGGGGTGGGTGAGGGCGTTGAGGGCCTTGGGGCGATTGAGGGTGACCACCCCCGCGCGGCCCTGGGTCTCGATCACAACGGCGTCGTCTTGGATCATCACACCGGTCAGTATGTCGTCTTCGACAGTACAGAGAAGATCATTTCCGATGATCTCGATGATCTTTCGGGATGTGCGGCGATCTGGGGGGTGTGCGTCCGGTTCGGGCCACCCCGCGCACGACGGGTGGGCTTTGGGCGTACGCCCGAAGGAGCGCCGGGAGACACCGGCGAAGGCGCTCGCCGAGGACCGGCCGCGGCGGTGCGCGTCCGCCGCCGGGGGCGCGCCCGCGGCCGGCGGCCGCGGTGTCCGATGCCGCCCCAGCTGGGTGTGCGCCTACGGGAAGATCACGCCCGGCTCGGCGCGCGGCGGCCCGCCCGGGGTCCGCCCCCGCCCCCGCTCCCCCGCCCGGTGGCTCGCCGGGCTCACCGGTCGCACCGGGCCGCGCACCGGCTGTTTCCGGCCCGGCGGTCCTTCCGCGCCACCCGGCGGTTCACCGGTGGGCGAAGTCGTTCGATCCAGTGAACGAAGTCAGTCGATCCAGTGAATACGGACCGACCTTCCCCCGTTCCTCCGCCCGGAATGGAGCCCCGGGCGCCGTACGGCCGCCAATCACCCGGCCGCCGCCCGAGCGTCCCGGCCGCCCGGGGTTCAGTCGCGGGGCCTGGAGCGGTGGTCCCGCCAGGCGGTGAGGGCCTCGGTGCGGGAGCCGTCGGGGTGGCGGGCGTGCCAGTCGCGCAGGAACCGGTTGAACTCGAACTGGGCGCCGACCGGCTGGGGTTCGGCGGCCCGTCGGCGGGTGGCGCGCCAGTGGGCGGCGGCCTCGCCCAGGGTGCGGCCCGCGCCCTGGGCCACGTACTCCCTCATGAAGGCGTCGAAGTGGAAGCCGGGGCCGACCTCCCGCACGAAGAACTCCCGCAGCACCTGGCTGCACCGCTGCCCCTCGGGGATCACGGTGTCCGCGTCGACGGGGGCGGCCAGCTGACGGCCGGCACGCCGGGCGGTGACCTCCGGCGGCGGGGGCTCATGCCCGTCGAGCGCGGCGGCGAGCCGTCGCGTGAGCGCGGCCTTGCCGCCGCCGGCCGGGACGCCCAGCCGCCGGGCCAGCGCGGACAGTTCTTCGAGGGTCCAGTACCAGCGCAGCAGTTCGGCCCCGGTCAGCTCCGGGCCCGGCGCGGGCCGGACCTCCCCCACACCTCGATCATTCGCACTCATGTTCCCATCTTAGGGCGAGGCAGATCATCAGTCTTCCTTGCAAGTTTCCCTGTCGTTCCCTAGGGTCGGGGTATGACATCGCGACCGGAGCCGCACGACGGGGTGCACGACATCGCCGAGGAACTCCAGATGGCCGTGGGCATGCTGGTGCGCCAGGTGCGGGCGGCGACGGGAGGGGGCATCAGCCTGTCCCAGATGTCCGTCCTCAAGCGGCTCGACCGGCTGGGCTCGGCCACCGCGGCCGATCTCGCACGGGCCGAGAAGATCCGCCCGCAGTCCCTCATCGCCACCGTGAACTCCCTGCGGGCCGAGGGGTACGTCACCCGGGCCCCGCACCCCACCGACGGGCGCCGGCTGCTCGTCTCCCTGACCGACCGGGGGCGCGCCCTGGTGCGCGAGCGCCGCGAGGCCGGCCACGGCCGGATCGCCGAGCTGATGGCGGGGCGGCTGACCGCCGAGGAGCTGCGGCTGCTGGCCGAGGCCGTGCCGCTGCTGCGCCGCCTGGCGGAGGACTGACCCCGCCCCCTGGCGGAGCCGCACCGCCCGCCCTTGCCCGTACGCCTGCGCACACCGACCGAGGAGCCCGAGCATGACCACCTCTCCCACCCCCACCACCCTGACCCTGGACTCCGGCACCGCGCTGGTGCTGATCGACCTCCAGCGGGGCATCCTGGGCATGCCGACCGTCCGCCCCGGCTCCGAGATCCTCAAGAACGGCATCGCGCTCGCCGAGGCCTTCCGCGCCCACCGGCTGCCGGTGGTCCTGGTCAACGTCGCCTGGTCGCCCGACGGCGGCGACCTGCCCACCACCGACGTCGACACCCCCGGCCCGGCCACCGCCCCGCCCCCGGCGTTCTCCGAGATCCCGGACGAGCTGGCCGCGCTGGGCGACGTACGCGTCACCAAGCGCCACTGGGGCGCCTTCACCGGGACGGAGCTCGACCTCCAGCTGCGCCGCCGCGGCATCCACCGGATCGTGCTGGCGGGCATCTCGACCAGCATCGGCGTCGAGTCCACCGCCCGCACGGCCTGGGAGCACAGCTACGGGCTGGTCTTCGCGGAGGACGCCACCGCCGACCTGGACGCGGCCTCGCACGCCCACTCCTTCGGCAAGATCTTCCCCCGCCTGGGCCGGGTCAGCTCCACCGGCGAGATCATCACGGCCCTGGACGCTCTGGGCTGAGCCCGGCCGTCGGCCAGGGCACCTCCAGCCATACGCACTTGCCGAGCGCTCCGGGCCGCGAACCCCAGGCCCGGGCCAGCCGCTCCACGATCAGCAGCCCGTGGCCGCCCGGCCGGGCCGGGTCCGACGGGAGTCCGTGCCCACCGGGCTCCGGCGGTGCCGGATTGGTGTCGGTCACCTCGATGCGCAGCCGCTCGTCCGTACGGTCCAGCACCAGCGCCCCGGGCCCCCCGCCGTGCAGGCAGGCGTTGGCCACCACTTCCGAGACCAGCAGGAGGACGTCCTCCGCCGCCTCCCGTACGGCCTCGCCCTCGGCCGGCAGCCACTGCCAGGCGGTCAGCGCCCGACGGGTGAACTCACGGCTGCGGCTGACGGGGTCCGGGAGCCCGTCGAGGACCAGGAGCCAGTTCCGGTCCGCCGACCCGCGCTGCCCCATGACCCTTCGCTCCCTCTCGCTAAGAATGATCCGCCCGCAACGCCCGCGCCACGTCCGCGTGGACCGGGAAGACCCCGTCGGCGCCGGTGATGCGGAACATCCGGGCCACCGGCCCGCTCAGCCCGGCCAGTTCCAGCCTGCCCCCGGCCTCCTGGACCGAGAGCCGGGCGTGCAGCAGGGCGTTCAGTCCGGTGGAGTCGCAGAAGTCCAGCCGCGCCATGTCGACGACCATCCGGCCGCCCGGCGCGACCGCCGCCTCCAGGGCCTCGCGCAGGGGCGCGGCCGTGTCGTGGTCGAGCTCACCGGTGAGCGTGAGGACGGTCACCCCGTCCACCGCGCCCACCGCGACGGCGAACCGCCCGTCCTCCGTTTCCGGCACCATCCGGCATCACCTTCCGTCCTGCTGGACCTGCGCCTGCCCGGGTCCGGCCGATCCATGCACGGCTGCGGACGACCGCTGCACCGGCGCCCCCGGGCGGGCGCCCTGGCAAGGGCATCGTGACACGGCCGGCGTCGGCCGCCGAACCCGCTCGACCGGGAATGCACCCGCCCGGAGCCGGGATTCGCCCACCGGCATTTCGGCCCTCTCTTCCGCGAAGAGAAACCAAGGACTCACGTCCCGGAAATGCCGGGCCCTCCGCCCGCCTCGACCAGGCCTTTGGCCTCTTCCATTCCGCCCTGCGGCCTGATATCCGGCACACCCCGAAAAGGGAGGACGCCGACACGCGCGACCTTTATCCGTGCAGGGAGGGACGGCAGGTCACTGAATCAACACGCCTCAAGCGGCCGGACCGGCTCACACCAGTTCGGGCTGCGTCTCGCGCCGCGGTTGCGGAAGGCGCACTGAGGCGGCCTCGCGCTCCCAGAGCCCGGTGGTCCGTACGTAGCCGTAGATCACCGAGGCCATCGACAGGATGACCAGCGGCCCGAAGAGCCAGGGAAGCCCGGCCATCTCCACCGACAGGTAGCGGTACGAGGCCAGGAGCGCGGCGAAGACCGCGGTGCCGTAGACCACCAGCCGGGTCGCCGACCGGTCCCAGCCGTGGTCGATCGCACGCAGCGCCGCCTCGATGGTGAGCGTGAAGACCACGCCGGCGACGATGTCCGCACCGTAGTGGTAGCCGAAGCCCAGGGTCGCTCCGAGGGTGGCGATCAGCCAGAACGTGCCCGCCCAGCGCAGCGCCCGGGGGCCCCTGCGGGAGTGGATGAAGATCGCGGTGGCCCACGCCGTGTGCAGACTGGGCATGCAGTTCCGCGGGGTGATCTCGTCGAAGGGCATCGGGACCGGGGTACCGAGCGGCGGCGGCGTGTTCGGCCACAGGTCGGCCAGCGCCCAGTGCCCGCCGTCGGCGCCGTAGGCGAGGATCGGCCCGACCACCGGGAAGATCATGTAGATGCCCGGGCCGAGCAGGCCTATGACCAGGAACGTGCGCACCAGGTGGTGGCCGGGGAAGCGGCGCTCGGCGGCCACGTGGCGCAGCTGGTACAGCGCGACGCCGACCGCGGCCACCGCGAGCTGGATGTAGACCCAGTCGAGGACGTGGTGGCCCACCGAGCCGGTGGCCTCCACGATCCGGCCCGCCACCCACGACGGGTTGCCCAGCGCGTGATCGGCGGTCGCCACGTACTGGTCGAGCACCATCGGGCGGGTCTTGGTCGTGATCAGCAGCCAGGTGTAGCCGGTCTTGCGGCCGGCCACCAGCAGCAGGGCCAGTCCGACGCCCTTCAGCAGCAGGGCCCGCTCCCGGCCGGTGCGGCGCGTGACGGCGATGACGGCACAGCCCAGGGTCACCCACAACGCGCCGTTGCCGAACATCATCTGGGCGCCGACCATGCTGCGCACGATCCAGAAGACGAGGTCGATGCCGACCGCGGCGCCGAGCGCGATGAATCGTTCCCGCCAGGTGAGCACCACCATCATCAACGCCATGCTGACGTAGAGCACCGTCCCCGATCTGGGGGCGAAGATCACCTCTTGCGCCTGGGTGGTGATCGGTCCCGGCTCGCCGTAGTGGCGCGCGGCGATCTCCAGGGCGATGAGGAATCCCAGGGCCACCACACCGACCGCGGCCCACAGCATGACGCGTGGTCGACGCCATGCGGGCCTAGGGTCGTCGCCGTCCGTTCGCGAAAACGCTCGCGCTGTCGTAGATATCAATTTTCAACCGATTTATATGTTTTCCAACGCCGTCGTTGTGAGCTCGAACATGTTAACGGAAAGGGTGGGTTTCACTGATGACGGGCTTGACGTCAGATGAACGCTTGCCCGATCGGGCAAGCGTTCCGAGCAGTCCGGCCGCAGCCCTTCCGTACCTCGTGGATCAGCGCGCGACCACCCAGCTCGGCACCCAGGTCCCGGCGGTGTCACGGCCGGGGCGCGTGGCGGCGAGGTGGGCGCGGAGGGCGGTCAGTGCCGGGTGGGGGTTGTCGCGGTGCCAGAGGAGCGAGTGCGGGTAGACGGGGGTCGGGTCGGTCACCGGGACGCGGCGCAGGCCGTGGCCGGCGGGCCAGACGACGCGGGTGTGCTCGCCCATGAAGGTGGCCAGGGCCGGGGTGTCGGCGACCGTGTCGAGGAGCGCGTCGGAGCCGAAGTTGGGGCCGGTCGCCTCGATGGTGAGGCCGAACCCGGCGGCGAGGTCGTCGTAGTAGGCGCCCCACTCGGTACCGGGGACGATGCCGGGCATCCAGATCCGGTGCCCGGCGAGCTGCGCGAGGGCCACAGACCGGGCACCCGCCAGGGCGTGGGCGGGGCCGGTGAGCAGCTGGAGCGGCTCGTCGAGCACCCGGACCGACTCGATGCCCTCGGGGAGGGGCCGGCCGGGCACCCCGACGGCGCGGAAGGACGCGTCGATGGCACCGGAACGCAGGGCGGCGACGGCCTTCTCGATGTCGAACAGCATCACCACGTCGAGCTCGACGTCGGGGTGCGCCCGGTGGAAGTCGCGCATCATGCCCGACGGCGCGACCCGTGAGGCGATCACGTCGACGCGCAGCGGACGCCGGCCGGGTCGCACGGACGCGACCGCGCGATCGGCGACGCGCAGCAGCTCGCGCGCGTGGGGCAGGAACGCCTGCCCGTCGATGGTGAGCTCCGCACCGCGCGCGGTGCGGGTGAACAGTCGTACGCCGAGGTCGCGCTCCAGCGCGGCGATCCGCTTGGAGACCGCCTGCTGGGTGACCGCCAGGCCGGCGGCAGCCTCCTGGAACCGCCCCGCCTCGGCGGCGGCGACGAAGGTCCGGATGGTGTCGAGGTCCATGCCGAGACCCTACGCCCACAACCATTGGTTGTGGGCTGGTGGCCCCGTGGTTGTTTGACCCCGTGTGCGGCCCTGGCCTTTGATGCTTCCGATCCCGGATCGGTTGTACGGGTGGAGCGCGGGGAGGGGTCGGGCATGGGGAGCGGTCACCGTCTGGGACGGCGGTTCGGGTGGCTCTGGGGGGCGTACGGGACGAGCGCGCTCGGCACCTGGCTCGCCTTCGGCGCCTTCCCGCTGATCGCCGTCCGGGAGCTGCACGCCGGTCCCGCGGAGGTCGCCGCGCTCTCCTGCGCGGGGGCCGCGGTGGGCGCGGTGGTGGCGGTGCCGCTCGGCCCGTGGGTGGAGTTCCGCCGCAAGCGGCCGGTGCTGATCGCGATGGACCTGGTGCGGTGCGCCGCGCTGCTGACGGTCCCCGCCGCCTTCGCGCTCGGCGTGCTCACCCTCCTGCAGCTCCTGCTGGTCTCGGCCGTCGTCGCGGCGGCCGACATCGGCTTCCGCGCCGCCTCCGGCGCGTACCTGAAGACGCTGCTGCCGGCCGAGGACCTGCTCGTCGCCAACGCCCGGTTCGAGTCCACGGCCTGGACGACCACGATCGTCGGACCGCCGCTGGGCGGCGCGGCGATCGGGCTCCTGGGTCCGGTGGCGACGGTGGTGGCCGACGCGGTCAGCTACCTGCTCTCGGCCCTGGGCATCCGCGCGATGGGCGGGCACGAGCCCCGGCCCGTACTCCGGGAGGAGGCCGGGCGCATGCGGGCCGGGGACCTGCTCGACGGCTGGCGGTTCATCCTCTCCGACCGGGCGCTGCGGCCGCTGTTCTTCAACACCTCCCTGTTCAACGGCCTCGTGATGGCCACCCAGCCGCTCCTGGCCGTCCTGATGCTCGGCCCGCTCGGATTCGCACCGTGGCAGTACGGCCTCGCCTTCGCCGCGCCCTCGATCGGCGGGCTGCTCGGTTCGCGGCTGGCCCGACCGCTCGTCACCCGGTTCGGGCAGCACCGGGTCCTGGCGGTGTCCGGGACCCTGCGCGCGCTCTGGCCCGTGGGGCTGGCCTTCCTGGGGCCGGGCACCGGAGGGCTGCTGCTGGTGATCGGCGTCGAACTCGGCCTCATCTTCTGCTGCGGGGTCTTCAACCCCGTCCAGGCCACCTACCGCCTCCGGCGCACCGCGACCGACCGGGTCGCCCGCACGCTGTCCGCCTGGGCGGTGACGACCAAGGCTTCGACCGCGCTCCTGACGGCCCTCTGGGGCGTACTGGGCACCCTGCTCGGGCCGCGCACGGCCATCGGCCTGGCCGGGGCGGTCCTGCTGGCGACTCCCCTGCTGCTCCCCCGCCGCACGACGGACGCTCCCCACGGGCCGGAGCCGGCGCCGCGGCGGGCGCTCTCGTAGGGCCGACCAGCGCCGGCGTCCGGTACCGGTCGAGCCCTGGAGGATCGTCCGGTGATGCCGCGCCCGTGAGCGCTGTTAGCTTCGGCTGGCCGCCCAAGGGCCCCCTCCCGTACCGGCGGGGCGGAACGGACGACGACTGACGGCAAGGACGCACCATGGCGACGCTGGACCGGATGGACCTACGGCTGCGATCCCTGCACCTGCTGGAGGGCCAACGCATGGCGCAGCGCCTGTTCGCCCATGTGATCTCCGCCCGGGTGATCACACCGGGCCGTAGCGAAAGGGAGGTCGACGACCGGATCGCCCTGATCGCGCAGGAGGTGTTCGGCGTGCGGGCCGGTCTGGTCGGGCGCCGCTTCGTGCGGTCCGGGCCGAACACCCTGGTCGGGGGCCGGTGGCCGAACCGCGTCATCGGCGGGCAGGACGTGGTCGTGTTGGACTTCGAGTCGTTGCTGGCACCGTACGAGACGGGCTTCGCCCGCACCGTGGCCGTCGGGGACGGTCCGGAGCGCCGTCGTCTCGTGAGCGACCTGGCCGTGGTGGCCGACGCCGCGCGGGCGGCCTTCCGCTCGGACGAGACCATCACCGGGCGGCGACTGCACACGGAGATGAGGACCTTGGCGGCCGAGACCGGCCTGACCCTGGGGTCCTGGCACGTCGGCAGGCTGACCGGCACCCCTCCCGCCACGCATGCGGAGACGACCCGGCCGGAGGCGTTCATCGGCCCGGACAACGACCGGCCGCTGCGCCGCACGCTGGAGGAGGGGTGGCGGGCCCACTGGATCCTGGAGATCCACCTCGTCGACCACCGCCACGGCAACGCCGGCGTGCACACGGAACTGCTCGATCTCGTCTGAGCCCGCCCTCACGGCGTCCGGACCACCATGGCGACCAGCACCAGGCACAGGAGGGCGACGTACCCCGAGGCGTGGAGACGGTCCCCGATCCGCGGGGGCCTTCGGCGCATGAGGACGACGACCGGCAGGGCCCCGAGGAGGAGCAGGGCGGCGGCACCGAAATCGACGGACCCGACGGCCGACACCAGCGCCGCGCCGTCCGTCCCGTGGGCGACCGCGAGGAAGACCGCGCACGCCGGGGCACTGATGCAGGCGGTGAGGGGGTTGGCCAGCGCCGCCGCGGTACCCATCGGGAGTCCCGAGCGCCGCAGCAGCGGTACGGTCATGACGCTCCCCCCGACACCGAGGAACGAGGCGGCGGCGCCGATGGGGACCCCGAGCCCGGCCGGGATCGCGAACGCCCCGGGCCCGCCGGCGACACTGGAAGCCGCACCGGCACCGGCACCGGCGGCAGGCCTCAGGAACCCCGGCCGCGCGAGCACGTCGGCGACGGTCATCGCCAGATAGGCCACGAACCCCCAGTGGATCAGCCGGGCCGGCGCGGAGCCCGCCACGACCGCACCGCCGAGCCCCCCGAGGCCGAGCAGGACCATCAGGGGGGCGGCACCCCGCAGACGGCGCAGAACCGGCCGCGGGGTGGCCGCGGTGGCCACCACCGCGTTGACGGCCATGACCAGCGACGAGGTCGCCACCGCGACGGTCGCCGCGGCCGGCCCCGCGGCGGCGTCCACCCAGACGATGACGGGGACCGTGACGAATCCTCCCCCGAAGCCGAACAGCACGGTGGTCAGACCGGTGAGGATCCCGACGACGACAAGAACGACAGCACTCATGGCCCCAGTCCAGTCGAGAAACCGCCCGCCGACGATCGACCGTCGATCACGTCCTTTCGAGTTTCGGCCCTACCCTCCCGTCATGCGCAACGTGCCCCTCGCGCGACTCGATCACCTCCCCGCCGAGGTGCTGCCGATCGCGACCGACTACCCGCCGGATTCCCTCCTCGCCTGGCACGAGCACCGCCGGGCGCAGTTCCTGTACGCCGCGACCGGCACGATGCTCGTGGAGACCGACGACGGGGCGTGGACCGTTCCGGGAGAACGGGCGGTGCTCATCCCGCCCCGGATCCGCCACCGGGTGCGGATGCTGGACGTGCGGACCTCGAGCCTGTACATCGAGCCGTCGGCCGTTCCCTGGTGGCCCACCGCCTGCCGGGTCGTGGAGGTCCCACCGCTGCTGCGGGAGCTGCTGCTCGCCGCCGCCGACCTGGACGCGGACTACGCCGCGGACGACCGCGACAGCGCGGTGATCGCATTGATCCTCCTGGAGACGGCCGCGCTCTCCGAGGTTCCGCTGCACGTGGCCCTCCCGCACGAAGCGCCGTTCTCCGGGCTGTGCCGCGCCTATCTCGCCGATCCCGACGTGACGGTGAGCAATACCGACTGGGCGCGCGCCGCGGCGATGAGCGAACGCATGTTCACCCGGCGCTTCCGGCTCCTGACGGGGACGAGCCCTGCGGCCTGGCGGTCCCGGGCCCGCCTGCTGGCATCGATCCCCCTCCTGCGCCACAAGACCGTGACCGAAGTCGCGACCCTGCTCGGCTACGCCTCCCCCGTGGCCTTCTCCTACGCGTTCACGCGCGCTTTCGCCATGCCGCCGTCCTCGCTGAGGCGCCACTGACCCGACGGGGTTGGCGAGGCCCGCCGCTGCCGGGCCGTCACCCGGGCGGCGCGGCGACGGGGGGCGGGTCAGACGGGGTCGAGGAGGGAGTCGAAGGCGGCGGGGAGGCGCTTCCAGCCGTCCCGTCCTCCCGCGTACTCCGCGTCCGTGAGAAGGCAGGACTCCAGGAGCCGCTCCAGTCGGTCGCGGTCCAGGCCGGGTGAGGTGAAGACGAGGTGCTGGCAGCAGTCGCCGTGCTCGGGGTGCCAGTCCAGGGCCGCGGCGGCCCGCCGCACCGGCGGGACCATCTCCCAGGCCGCGTCGGGCAGTGACGCCAGCCAGGGGCCCGCGTTCTCCACACACAGCGCGCCGCCCGCCGCGTCCCACGCGAGGAGGGTGTCGGGGCGGTCGGCGAGCCAGAACCTGCCCCGGCTGCGCGCGGCCGCGCAGCACAGGTCCTCCAGCGCTTCGTACAGGCGCTCGGGGTGGAAGGGCCTCCGGCGGTGCCACACGAACGTGGTGACACCGGCGTCGTCGGCGTCCTGGGGCAGCAGCGCGCACGCGGGGTGCTGCGCCGCAGCGGCGGCCTCGACGTCGAAGCCCGCGAGGGCCGCTTCGGCGAGTTCACCCGAATCGGCCGCCACCCGGCGGGCGGTGGGGTGCAACTGGGCGAGGAGCGCGCGGTCCTCGTCGTCGGCCTCCTCGTCGCCGACGAGGGCGAGGACGGGTGCGTACTCCAACTGGCGGGCCCAGGTGTCCCCGACGGTCCGCCGGTCGGTCGGCGCCGCCGCCAGGCCGGCTTCGGCGAGGTCGTCGCCGTTGGCGAGGTACGGCAGCACGAGGGCGGGGTCCACGGCGGTGATCACGTTGGTGAGGACCAGGTCGTCTCCGCCGTGCGCCGCGACGACCTCGGCCATCGCCCTCGGCTCGACCGAGTCCCACAACTCGACCACGGCGAGCCGGGTCAGGCCCGCGCCGGCCAGCCGCACCAGCTCGGGTACGAGGTCCTCGCGCAGCGCGCAGCACGCGCAGTCGTTGACCAGCGGCGCCCCGTCCTGCGACAGGAGTGCGGTGGCGTCGCGGATCGAGCGGCGCACCGACCCCTGCGCCGCTCCGGTCAGGTCGTGGTGCAGGGCGACGCTGCCGGGGACGGCGCGCAGGAGCCGCTCGACGACCTCCTTGCGGGCGTCGGCGTGGATCCCGGCGACGATCACGACGGGCAGCCGGGGGGTCCGCGTCATCGGCGCGCCCCGTAGCGGCGCTCGAAGCGCTCGACACGGCCGGCCGTGTCCATGACGCGGGCGGTGCCGGTGTAGAAGGGGTGGCTCGCCGAGGAGATCTCCACGTCGACCACCGGGTAGGTGTGGCCGTCCTCCCACTCGATCGTCTTCTGACTGGTCATGGTGGAGCGGGTGAGGAACGCGGTGCCACTGGCGCTGTCGCGGAAGACGACGGGGCCGTAGGCGGGGTGGATGCCGGGCTTCATGGGGGTGTCCTTCTGGGTCTGGGCGGGGGTTCGGTCAGCGCTCTTCGCGGAAGTCGACGTGCCGGCGGGCGACGGGGTCGTACTTGCGCAGCACCATCCGGTCCGGGTCGTTGCGCCGGTTCTTGCGGGTGACGTAGGTGAAGCCGGTGCCCTCGGTGGAGCGCAGCTTGATGATCGGGCGGAGTTCGTTGCGTGCCATGAGGCTAGTATATGGGAATGGTTTCCATTACCAATAGCGTGATGGCCGCACCGAGAGGCAGGTAACACACCCATGTCCGCCCACTGCCAACTGACCGGCGCCGAGCCGGGCTTCGGCAACAACGTCTCCCACTCCCACCGGCGCACCTCGCGCCGCTTCGACCCGAACGTCCAGCACAAGCGCTATTGGCTGCCCGGCGAGGGCCGCACCGTCCGCCTGACCCTGAGCGCCAGGGCGATCAAGACCGTGGACGCGATCGGCATCGAGGCCGCCGTGGCCCGGATCCGGGCCCGCGGGGGGAAGGTCTGATGGCGAAGAAGAGCAAGATCGCGCGGAACGAGAAGCGCAAGCAGATCGTGGGGCGCTACGCCGCCCGGCGGGCGGAACTCAAGGAGCTCATCCGCCGCCCCTCGTCCACGGCGGAGGAACGCCGGGCCGCACTGGCGGAGCTGCGCCGGCAGCCGCGCGACGCCAGCAGCACCCGCGTCCGCAACCGCGACAGCGTCGACGGCCGTCCCCGCGGCTACCTGCGCAGGTTCGGCCTCTCCCGGGTACGGGCCAGGCAACAGGCGCACGCCGGGTTCCTCCCCGGCGTGACGAAGTCCTCCTGGTGATCCCGCCCGGGTGACGCACACGGGCCGCGGCGGGACACCACGCCCCGATCCGCGGGCGGGGTGCCCGTCCGCGGCCGTCGAGGTGCGGTGACCCGCCGGTCCCGCGTGCGCCCTCGGGTCCGGGTCAGCTGATGCTGAGCGCCGTGTCGTCGATCACGAACGAGGTCTGCAGGCTGGAGTCCTCGGTACCGCTGAACTTGACCGTGACCGTCTGGCCCGCGAAGGAGGACAGGTCGAAGGTCTTCTGCACGTAGCCGGTGTTCTTGTCGAGGTTGGAGTAGGCGGCCAGGGTGGTGGAGTTGGCCGTCACCGTCAGCTTGTCGTAGGCCGTGGTGGTGGTCGTCTCCGCGGTGTCGACGTGCAGGTAGTAACTGAGGGTGGCGTGGCAGCGGACCGGGATGGTCACCGACTGCGAGAGCGAGTCGGTGTGGGTGGAGCCGTAGCCGTCCAGCCAGGCCTTCCAGGAGCCGGAGTGCGCGGCCTCACCGCTGCCGTTGTCGACCACTCCGGTGCTGGCGGTCCAGGGGGCGGTGCCGGTCTCGAAGCCCGGGTTGCCGAGGAGCTGGGTCACGGTGCAGCCGCCGTCGACCGTGGTGACGGTCCAGGTGAAAGTGGTACTGCCGCTCGCGTTGGTGGTGTCCTTGGCCGTGACCGTGACGTTGTAGGCGCCCGCGGTGGTCGGGGTTCCGCTGATCAGGCCGGTGGAGGCGTCGACGGACAGACCGGGCGGGAGCCCGGTGGCGCCGTAGGTGAGGGTCTGCCCGCTCGCCGAGTCGGTGGCCTGGATCTGCAGCGAGGTGGCCGTGTTGACGACACTGGTGCGGCTGCCGGGGCTGGTGACGGTGACGGTGTTGCCGCCGGTGGAGCCGCCCGCGAAGGCGGCGGTGCCCTTGGGCGTGCCGAGTCCGGTCGGGCCGTCGTAGCCGGTCTTGGCCGTGCAGAGGTAGCCGCCGGAGCAGGAGCCGTTGGCGCCGCTGGTCACGTCGTTGAGCGAGGCGGTGTGGGCGTACGGGTACGACGACGGGTAGGTGCCTGCGGCCGGGGTGCCCGCCAGGGCGTAGACGGAGGCGATGATCGGGGCCGAGGCGCTGGTGCCGCCGTAGACGTTCCAGCCGCCGGCCTGGTAGCTGTCGTACACCGCGAGCCCGGTGGCCGGGTCGGCGACGGCGGAGACGTCGGCGACGGTGCGCTTGGCGCAGCCTCCGTCGGTCTGCCAGGACGGCTTGGTGGTGAAGCCGGAGCAGCCCGAACCGGCGCCGTTGCCGCCGGAGCTCGTGCCCCAGACGCTCTCGGACCAGCCGCGGGGGGTACCGCTCGCACGGCTGAGGGAGGTGCCGCCGACGGCGGTGACGTACTGCGAGGCCGCCGGGTACTCGACTCCGTAGCCGCTGTCACCGGAGCTGACGGTGATGGCGACGCCCGGGTGGTCGAAGTACGAGGCGTCGGAGGCGGGGTCGGTGGAGTCCTCGCCGCCGCCGTAGCTGTTGGAGACGTACTTGGCGCCCATGGTCACGGCGCGGTTCACGGCGGCGCCGAGGTCCTCCATGGAGGGCTGGTTCGCCTCGACGAGCAGGATGTGGCACTGCGGGCAGACGGCACTGACCATGTCCACGTCGAGGGAGATCTCGCCGGCCCAGCCGGCGTCGGCGGTGGGGTAGCTGGTGCCGCCGTTCTGGTCGGCCTTGCGGAAGCAGCCGTTGGCCGTGGTGCAGGGGGGCAGTCCGTACTGGGAGCGGTAGGCCGCCAGGTCGGACTCGGCGTTCGGGTCGTCGTACGCGTCGATGATGGCGACCGTCGCGCCGGCGCCGGCCGAGGCCGACAGGGCGTACGCGCCCTGCAGGTCGGCGGGGCCGTAGCCGGAGGGCAGGACGCCGGGTGCGAGGCCGACGTGCTGCTGTACGTCGGTGCGGGCCAGGGCGTGGCAGGCCATCCGGCCGGCCCGGGCGGGCTCGGAGCAGAGCCGTTGGGTGTGCACGGCGGCGGCCGGGGCGCCGGTGCCGGCCGAGGCCACGGACGGGGCGGCGAAGGCGAGCATGCCGCCGGAGATCAGGGCGATCGTCGAGAGTAAGGCGGTCGCGCCGCGACGGCTCGGCCGTGCGGCGCGCCGGGACAGGGCGTTGCGCAATGAACTGCCCTCCATGGGGGGTTGATGTGCCGCGCCGGGGGACCCCTCTATATCTGGCAGGTCCATGACATATCCCATGACATTCGTGCGCACGTCAGGGCATGCCTGAGCGGAGGGTCGACGCGGGATGCGAGTGGCACGTGTTCAACGGTGCGGACTGTCACCACGTGCAGTGGTGGCCAACGCCGAAGGTATTGAAGCGCCGGGCCAAGGGACTACCCGGCGAATGCAAAGGCTTGCTTTCGGTCAGTGATGTTCGCGTATACCGTGTCCTGCCATGGAGTTGGACGACGGCGCGGTCAACGACCTGGTGTCCCTGGGACTCTCCCGGTACGAGGCCCGGGTGTATCTCGCTCTGGTCAGGCGGGAGTCGTACACCGCCGCCGAGGCGGCCCGCGCCGCGGACGTCCCCCGCCAGCGCGTCTACGACGTACTCGACGCCCTCGTCCGGCGGCGCCTGGCCGTCCTGCGCCCCGGCCGGGTCGCGACCTTCTCCGCGGTGGCCCCCGAACCGGCGCTGGCCCGGCTGATGGCCCTCCAGCGGGAGTCCCTGGAACGGCTGGACGAGGTGTCGGCCGCGCTCGCCACGGCGCTGCTCCCGGTCTGGGCCGACGGGCGGACGCACACCGATCCGCTCGACTACATCGAGGTGCTGCGCGACCCCCGGGCGATAGCCGAGCGGTTCGACAGCATCCAGGAGCAGGCCTCCCGGGAGCTCCTCAGCTTCTGCAAGCCGCCGTTCGTCGCTCCCGCGGCCAACAACGAGGGCATCAAGGCCGTCCGCCGGCTGCGTCAGGCCGGGGGCACGGCCCGCGCGATCTACACCCACGACGCCCTCGACGACGCGGAAGTGCTGGAGAACGTACGCCGGTTCGCCGAGGCGGGCGAGGAGTCCCGCTTCGCCCCGGGCCTCCCGCTCAAGCTCGTCGTCGCCGATGCCTCGCTGGTGCTGTGCGACATGCCCGATCCGGTGGCCGGAACCCGGGCCACCACCGCCCTGTACATCGAACACCCCGCGCTGGCAGCCTGCTTGAGGCTGGCCTTCCTCGCGGTCTGGGACCAGGCCCGGAGCGCACCCGGGACGGACGGCGGCTGACCGCGCGCCCAGCGCCGCGCACGACTCCGGCCGGCGGGCCGGCTCTGCCGGAACCGGGAGCCTCCGGTCCGCTCGGCCCCGCAGGCGCGCGAGCACGGCGAGCACGGCGAGCACCCGGCGATGGCCGCCGCCGGCCGGGGGCAGGTCGAGCTCGGCGTCGTCCAGCCGGCCTGACGGCAGCGTGCTCAACGGAGCAGGCGGTCCAGCATTGCCTTCGACTCGGGCGGGCACTCTTCGCGGGGAACACCGCATGGGGATCGAACCCGTGCCCCCTCGGCCCTCACGGTGTCAGGGGCCGTCAGGAACCGATCGGTCTCAGTTGTCGTTTCCCGCGCGCAGCCAGGCGACGTAGTCGGCGGCGGCTCGGTCGGTGTCGTACTCGGGTCGGTAGCCGGTGTCTTCCGTGAGGCGGCTGATGTCGAGTACCAGGTGTGGTGCCCCGCCTCCGGCGGAGAGGTCGACTTGGGCGTCGGGGACCACCTTCCTGATGGCCCGGCCGATCTGGGCGTTGGTGGTGGCGCGGCCGGATCCGACGTTGTAGGTGCGGTGGTTCAGAGTGTCAGCGAGTTGGAGGAGGGCGATCGCCCGTCCGGTGTCCTTGACGTAGGTGAGGTCGAGCCCGTCGTCGGCGAAGGCCGGGTGGGCGAGATGGGTCAGGTCCGGTGCGGTGCCGCGGGCGGCGGCGTGGACCAGGGCGGGCGCGGCGAAGAAGGGGTCCGGGTGGCCGAGGGGCCCCCAGGTGCCGGAGATGCGGTAGTTGACGATGTCGAGGCCGGTGGTGTCGGCGAGGAAGCCGCCGAGCATTTCTCCGACCTTCTTGAAGGTCGGGATCGAGACGGCCGCGGTCATCGACAGGGGGGCGTCCTCGCGCAGCGGTCCGTCGTTCGCTGCGCCGAAGTAGACGCCGATCGTGCTGGCGATGCCGAGGCGCCGCACGTCCCACTCCTGTGCGGCCTCGGCGATGTTCAGCAGTCCGCCGAGCGCCTGCCGCGTCGCCTCGACGGGCGCGTCGGGGACGGGCGGCCAGGGGTAGGAACCGGCCAGATGGACGATGCCGGTGATGTCGTGGCGGCGGCCGACGGCGAGGAGGGCTTCGCGGTCGGTGACGTCCGCCTGCTCGACCCGCACCCGTTCTCCGGCGAGTACGGGCGGCAGCCGGTGGGCGCGGCGCTGGAGCACGACGCAGTCTTCACCCAGGTCGAGCAGGGCGCGCACGGTGTGGGATCCGATGAAGCCGAGGCCTCCGGTGACGAGGATCATCAGGTGTCCTTATGCGTATCGGTGACGAACGACGGCGGTGGGGCGGTGGGGCGGCCGGTCACTTGCTCCGCAGCTCCCCCAGTGCCGCGCGGTCTTCCTCCAGGGCGGTGGCTGCCGCCTTCCAGCCGGCGTCGTCGCCCAGCAGGGCCTTGCGCAGGAAGGCCGTGGTGAGGTGCTGGATCAGGGCGACGCGCGCCGGGTTCTCGTCGGTGGTCTCGGCGACCTCGTGGCCGACGATGCCGCCGAGCGAGTGTTCCGCGCCGAACAGGGTGAGGAGGCTCTTGTCGCCGGGGCTGTGGGTGTAGGGGTCGGTGAACCAGTCCGGTCCGCGGGTGGACAGGTGGGACTGGTCGTGGTCGCCGGCGACGATGAGCGCCGGGGTGGTCATGGTGTCGAACGACGGCTTCATGAACGGGAAGTGCTCGGCGGCGAACGGGGTCAGATCGTCGCCCAGGCCGGTCAGCGCCATGAGCACCCCCGCCTTGACGCGGGGGTCGGACATGTCCTCGCCGGGCGTTCCGTCGGCGTCGAGGACGCGGGCACCCAGCAACGTGCTGACGGTCTGGGCCCCCCAGGAGTGGCCCGCGACGGCGACGCGGCTCGGGTCGACCCGCCCGGCGAGACCGGGGACGGCCGCCTCCAGGACGTCGATTCCATCCAGTACGCGCGTGACGTCCTCGATGCGATGGCGCCAGATCTGCGGGGTACGGGGATCCTCGGCGGGAATGCCGAGGATCCGGGAGTCCAGGTGGGTCGGCTGGACGACCACGAAGCCGTGCGCAGCCCAGTGGTCGGCCAGCGGGGCGTAGCCGTCCATCGACCAGCCGTATCCGTGCGAGAAGACCACGACGGGCAGATCGTCGCCGGCCACGGGCGCGGACACCCGTACGTGGAGGTCCTCTCCCCGGCCACCCGGGGTGGGCAGGACGACCGGCTTCACGGACACCACTGCGGCGGTCGCATCCGCGGGATTCGGCGAGATCAGGGCGTTCGAGTAGGACATGGAAGTGCCTTTCGATCGGGGTCTTCGACTGTCGGTGAGCCGGCGGCAGGAAGCAGGCGGCGCCGTGGGACCCGCCGTGGCGGGAGCCGGCGGTACTCGGGCGTTCTTGCGACCCCCCGGCGGAGCGCGGACACCACGAGTTGGCCACCGTCCCCTCGGTCTGACATCATCAAAGGAAACGGAACCTTGTTCCACTTACGATACGGAACGCCGTTCCGGTTTGCAAGACCGTCACGAGAAGGAGTGCCGCGGTGAACGAGAGCAGTCCGCGCCAGGGAAGTTCGGCCGCCTCCAAACGCAAGGACGCCCGCCGCAATCAGCAGACGCTGCTGGACGCCGCCGCCGCGGTCTTCGTCACTTCGGGCGTCGACGCGCCGGTACGCGAGATCGCCGCCAAGGCCGGGGTCGGACTCGGCACGTTCTACCGGCACTTCCCCAACCGGGCGGACCTCGTCATCGCCGTCTACCGCCACCAGGTCGACACCTGCGCCGAAGCCGGACCGGCCCTGCTGGCGGCCGGCCCGACGCCCTTCGCCGCTCTCGAAGGCTGGGTCGACGTCTTCGTCGACTTCCTGGTCACCAAACACGGCCTGGCCGCGGCGATGCAGGCCGACACCACCGGCTTCGAGACGCTGCACGCCTACTTCCTCGAACGCCTGCTGCCGGTGTGCGCCCAGCTCCTCGAAGCCTCGGCCGACGCCGGCGAGATCCGCCCCGACCTCGACGCCTACCACCTCATGCGCGGCATCGGAAACCTCTGCATCGGCACCGACACCGACCCGCGCTACGACGCACGCCGACTGATCGCGCTCCTCCTCACAGGACTGCGCCAACCGCGCTGAGCCGGGCGCCCGGGGGGAGCCGGAACGAGACCCCGGCACGCCGGAGGCCGTAGGACCTCCCCGCCGGACCGGCCACGAACTCCGCGCGGGTCAGGACGCACTCCCCGCACCCCCGGCCGCGACGGCCCGGACCTGCGCCCGGAGAGCGCGGCCGGATCGAGGCCGTGCCCGTCGCCCCCGGTGGCCGCGCGCCCGGATTCCACGGGCGTCCCGGCGGCGACACGAACGGCCGAAGCCGGGGTCGCGGCCTTCAACGTCGCGTCCGGACGCCGGCTCGGCGAGCCCGACCATCCGGATCTCCCGCACCTCGTCCGGGACTCGCCCACGCAGCTCAAGGCCGTGGCCGCGGGCGCGTGGCCACCGGCACGGGGGGCGGTCCGGCGCACGTTCCCGCGGAGTCCGCCCACACGTCGACCCCGCGCGGCAGCCCCCACACCCAGCCGCCCCCGTCGAGCCCGAGTGCCCACGGGGGCGTCGGCGTACGCCCTCACCCTCCGCCATGCCGCCGACCGGTATCCGACCCTCGCGGCGCGACCGCTCCCGATATCGCGATACCCGCCGGGGGCCTGCGAGCCCGCCCCGCCTCGGCAGGTCCAGCCGGGCGCACGCGGGCGGGGCGATGGCCGTAGCGCCCTGCCGAGGCTTGCGAAGCGGACCGATGGTCCGTATTCTCGTATCCATACGGACCGACGGTCCGTTTACATCCGGGCGCCCGCGCCGAGCGGGCGTACCCGGCGGCCCGGGATCGTCACGTCCCCGAGCGGAACGGAAGCACTCATCATGACAACGCCCATGACACCCGCGGAGCTGTACCGCCACGGCCTGCACCTGCTGGTGAAGAAGGACATCCCCGGCTGGGTGGAGCTGTGGCACGAGGACGGCGTCCTGGAGTTCCCCTTCGCACCCGAGGGCTGGCCCGCGCGACTGGAGGGCAAGGCGGCGGTCGGCGCGTACATGCGCCACTACCCCGACCACGTCGACCTGCACGACTTCCCCGAGGTGACGATCCATCAGGTCATCGACCCCGAAACGATCGTGGTGGAGATGCGCGGGGTCGGCCGCCTGGTGGAGACCGATACCCCCTACGACATGCGTTACATCGCGGTGGTCACCGTCAAGGACGAGCTCATCACTTCCTACCGCGACTACTGGAACCCCCTCGCCGCGTCCCAGCCCGGCGCCGACTTCGTAGGAGCAGACCGATGAACGCCGCGAACGCCACCCTGGTCATCGGGGCCACCGGCACCACCGGCCGCCGTGTCACCGCCGGTCTGATCGCCGCGGGGCACCACGCCAAGGCCGCCGGCCGGACCGCCACCCCGGTGACGGGCGCCGAGGCCGTCCGCTTCGACTGGAACGAGCCCGCGACCTGGGACGCGGCCCTGGAGGGCGTCGACCGCACCTACCTCGTCCCGCCCATCGGCTCCTCGGACCCGGCCTCGGTCATGCTGCCCTTCCTCCGCCGGGCCCGCGCTTCAGGCGTGCGCCGCGCGGTGTTGCTCAGTTCCTCGGCGATCCCCGCGGGCGGTCCGGCCGTGGGCCAGGTCCACCAGGCCCTGCCCGGCCTGTTCGAGCAGTGGGCGGTGTTGCGGCCCTCCTGGTTCATGCAGAACTTCGCCGCCTCCACCCCCCACGCGCGCAGCATCCGCGACGAGGGCGCCATCATGTCGGCCTCGGGAGAGGGCCGCGTCGGGTTCATCGACGCCGAGGACATCGCCGCCGTCGCCGTACGCGCTCTGACCGACACCCGGGCCCCCGACACCGACCTCGTCCTGACCGGACCGCAGACCCTCAGCTACGGCGAGGTCGCGGCGATCATCGGCGAGGCCACCGGGCGGCCCGTGGTGCACCGGCAGCTGACCTTCGAGCAGTTGCGCGACCGCTGGGCGGCCGAGATCCCGATGGAGTTCGCCACCATGCTGGCCGACATGGACCGCGCCATCGCCGAAGGAGCCGAAGACCGCACCACGGACACCGTCGAGCGCCTCACGGGCCGCCCGCCGGGCACCTTCCGCGCCTTCGTCGAACGGGAGGTGTCGTTCGACCGGCTCGGCGACACGGCCGGTCCCGCGGCACTCCGACCCGCCGCACGCTGACCCGCCGCACGTCGCGCAGACCGCACGGCTCCGCCCCGGCCCGAGGCGCGGCAGGCGGGAACCGCCGCCCGGGTGAGCCGCACCGCATATCATTCCCCCGGGCCGGGACAGGCCGAAGACCGAGGAGGACCCGTGGCCCAGCGAACCGAACGCGCGGACGCCGTGCGCAACCGGGAGGCGGTCCTGGCCGCCGCCGACGCCCTGTTCGCCGCCAGCAGCAGTCCCCAGAACGTGTCGATGGACGACATCGCCGCGGCCGCCGGCGTGGGCAAGGGCACCCTCTTCCGCCGCTTCGGCGACCGCGCCGGCCTGATCGGTGCCGTGATCGCCTCCCGTCTCGAACCCCTCCGGCAAGCCGTACAGGAGGCACAGGACACCGCCGCACCCTCGCCGCGGCAGCGGGTGCTGGACCTCCTCGACGCCTCGCTGCGCTTCAAGATCGAGAACCGGAACCTGATGACGGCCGCGGAGGAAGCCGGGCTCGGCAGCCCCTACCAGGCCGAGCACTACGGCTGGTGGCACGAAATCCTCCGCTCGGCGCTGGAACAGGTGCCCGGAGTCAGGGCCCCGGACTTCACCGCCCACGCCCTGCTGGCCGCCATCAGGGCCGACCTCGTCGTGTATCTCGTCGACGATCGGAAGATGACGGCCGAAGACCTGCGGTCCGCACTCGCGGCCCACGTCGGCGACGTCCTCGCCAAGGAGGCGTGAGGAGCGGGCCGCCGCCGGGTCAGGACCGCTCGACGGCGGCCTTGATCCGGCGACCGAAGTCGGGAGCGTCCTTGCGAGCCGCGCGAAGCGCCAGGCCGAGCAGGATTCGGCCGAGTCCGTGCCCTTCGAGCACGTTGAAGATGCGGACCCGGGTACGGCCGTCCGGCAGCGGTTCGAGGTCGTAGCCGCCCTCGGCCGTGATGAGGTTCTTGCTCTGCTCGCTCCAGCGGATCGTGCGCGGCGCCACCAGGCCGGTGATGCGGAACTCGCGGGAGGTCTTCATCCCGGCGTCCTTCACGGTGCTGCGGAAGACCGTCCCGACGGCGGTCGGGCCGTCCGGGGTCTTCGTGATCTCCAGGACCCGGGGGCTGAACTCGGGGTCGTTGCGTCCGTCGGCGAGGTAGGCGAAGACCTCCTCCACCGGGCGGTCGACCTCGACGCTGGCCTCGAACTCTCCCGACATTGCGGCTCCTCGCTGTACGCCCGGCCTGCGCTTCACGGCCAGGATCCCAGAGAGTCCCGGCTGTCGCCTCTGGTGTGCTGGACGAGCACGGAGCCGTTCGCGGCCCAGTGGCCGTGGCAGGACGGCGGGCCGGGTCAGTCGTGCGGCGCCTCGCCGGTGATCCGGTGGTCGGCGTGGCTGAGCGCCTCCACCACGAGCCGCCGCAGGTGTCCGTCACCCAGTCGGTAGAACACGTGCCGCCCCTCCCGGCGGGTCTCCACCAGGCCGGCGAGCCGGAGCTTGGCCAGGTGCTGGCTGACGGCGGTGCGGGAGGCGGAGCACTGGTCGGCGAGCGAGCCCACGTCCGACTCCTCCTGGGCGAGGAGCCAGATCAGGTGCAGCCGCGTGGCGTCGGAGAGGAGCGCGAAGACCGCGGCGGCCTCGGCCAGGCGCGCATCGTCGGGCGCGCGCAGATGCGCGGTGGTCGCAGTTGGGAGTGACTCGCTCACGGGCATGCGACCAGGGTAGTGCGGGGCCGGCGCGCGCCCGCAGCCACCGGGCGTCAGGCTCCGGGCACAGAGCATCCATCCTTCATGTGCGCAGCTGCGCACATGAAGGTATGGTGGAGGTGTTCGCCCCTCCGCCCCGCGAAGGACGTCGTCATGTTGACCGTGCTGCGCAACCGCACCTACCGGCACCTCTTCACCGCCCAGGTGATCGCCCTGGTCGGCACCGGCCTGGCCACCGTCGCCCTCGGCCTGCTCGCGTACGACCTCGCCGGCGCCAGGGCCGGATCGGTGCTCGGGACGGCACTGGCGATCAAGATGGTCGCGTACGTGGGCATCGCCCCGGTGATCGGCGCGTTCGCGCACCGGATCCCCCGGCGAGCGCTGATGGTGGGCTCCGACCTCACCCGCGCGGCGGTGGCGCTGACCCTGCCGTTCGTCGACCAGGTCTGGCAGGTCTACGTCCTGATCTTCGCCCTGCAGGCCGCCTCCGCCGCTTTCACGCCGACCTTCCAGGCCGTCATCCCCGAGGTGCTGCCCAAGGAGCGTGACTACACGCAGGCGCTGTCGCTGTCCCGGCTCGCCTATGACCTGGAGAGCCTGTTCAGCCCGGCCCTGGCCGCGGCGCTGCTGACCTTCATGAGCTACAACTGGCTGTTCCTCGGCACCGTCGGAGGCTTCCTCGCCTCCGCGGCCCTGGTGGTCTCCGCGGTGCTGCCGAAGGCCGCCCCGGCGCCCGAGCGCAGCGGGGGCGCGTACGCGAAGGCGACGGCCGGGAGCCGTCTGTTCTTCCGGGTGCCGCGTCTGCGCGCCCTGCTGTGCCTGAACCTGGCGGCGGCCTCGGCGAGTGCCCTGGTCACGGTGAACACCGTGGTCTACGTCCGCAACCACCTCGGCCGCCCGGTCGGCGATGTGGCCTTCGCGCTCGGCGCGTACGGGGCCGGGTCGATGCTGGTCGCCCTGCTGCTGCCGAGGATCCTCGACAAGGTGGCCGACCGGACCGTGATGCTGTCGGGCGCCCTGCTGCTGCCCGCGGTGTTCACGGCCGTCGGCCTGATCACCGCCGCCTCGGGCGGTACCTGGCGCTGGCCCGCGCTCCTGGGGACGTGGGCGGCGTTCGGCGCGGCGTGCTCGATGGTCCTGACCCCGACCGGGCGGCTCATCCGCCGTTCGGCGCCGCCCGAGGAGCGCGCGCCCGCCTTCGCCGCCCAGTTCTCCCTCTCCCACGCCGCCTGGCTGATCACCTACCCCCTGGCCGGGTGGGTGGGCGCGCAGGCCGGGCTGCTGTACGCCGTCGTCGTCCTCGGCTCGATCGGGCTGATCGCCACCGTGGGCGCCGTACGCCTGTGGCCCGCGCGGGACTCCCAGGACGCCCCGCACACCCACACCGGCCTGGAGACCGGGCACCCGCACCTGGACGGAGCGCAACGGGTGCCCGGCGGCTGGCGTCACCGCCACGTCGAGGCCTGCGACGAACTCCACCTCGCCGGAGCGAGCGCCACCCGCTGACACCACCTGCGGCCGGGGTCCCCACCCCGCCGGGGAACCCCCGGCCGGGCGCGGGTCATCCGGCCGGCGAGGTCCAGGCCCACCCGGCCGAGGTCCATGGCGCCGCGGGCTCCCGCCCGGCGATCTCCACCACCACCGACAAGGTGTCCGACGAGGGCGTTACCCGCCCGGGTGAAGGAGGTCACGGCTACGCTCGGCATCCACTCGCCGCGGACGGAGGGGGCTGGGCGGTGTCGCGCATCCCGGCGAGCTGAGGTGACGTGGGACCGCGTCCTCCCGGACGGCAACGGTGTGCTCGCGGTGTGGTCGTGGGCCGCCCCCGAGGTGACAGGAGGGAGACGCATGGGCCGGTACGGATATCTGGCGCTGTGGTGCGGGCTGTTCGGCGTGGTCGCGCTGATCGGTTACGGGCGGTCGCTGGCCGGGATGACCCGGGTCCAGAGGATGGTGCGGGCGGTCGGGCGGATCGAGCGGGTGGGGGAACCGCAGCACGGAAGCTCCCCGAGCCTGGGGATACCGGTGGTCGTCTCCTTCCGCGACCCGGCCACCGGACGGGAATTCACCGTGACCAACGACGGTGAGCGGGGCGACAGGATCACCGCGGCCTGGACGGGCCGGGAGATCGGCGTCCACTACCCGCCCGGGAGCCCCCAGGAGTTCCGGTTCACCGGCAGCCCCGGGGAAGGCGGACACGGCCTCGGCTGGCCGAACTTCGCGGTCTTCCTCATCTACGCCGGTGCGGTGGTCGTCGTCGCGGTCGACCGGGGCTGGCCATGGGCGCTGCTCGGCTTCGGCGGGCTGTGGGCCGTCTCCGGCCTGTACCACCTGCCCGGGAACATACGCGAGGTGAACAGTCGTCTCGACACGCTGGACTCCATGGCCACCGTCCCCGGCAGCGTCGTCGCCGTGATCAAGAGCGTCAGCGTCGCCGACGACGACGGCCACGTCTCCACCCGCCTGGTGCCGGTCGTGGCCTTCAGCACCCGCGACGGTACGGCCGTCACCGCCTACTGCGACTCGGGGCTGCCGGACCCCGCCGGCTCGCGGGGCCGGGACGTCACGATCCACTACGCGCCCGACGACCCGGCCGTCTTCAGCCCGGACCCCGCGGCAGAACGCCGTTCCTGCAAGCAGGACATCGTCTACAACATCCTGGGCCTGCTCGCCGTGGTGGCGGCGTCCGTCGTCGGGGCGGTCGCACTGTGAAACGAGGCGTTCGCGTGCCGGGCGCAGGCGCGCGTCGAAGAGCCGACGCATGGGCGGGCGGGCGATCCGTGTGGGAGGAGCCGCTCGGCCGCCACAGTGGCGCAGGTCAACGGCCAACCGTCGTGGACGGTTCCGGCCCGAGGACCGGAAGATCCGGTCAAGCGGCTGCTTGACAATGAAGTCAAGCAACCGCTTGAGTTCTGTTGTGAGGCCGGAGAAGACAGACCTGCGCCGTGAGGCCGGCCAGCGGACGCGTGACGATCTGCTGGCGGCCGCCCTCGAACTGCTCGCACAGCGGGGACAGGAAGGCGTGACCCTCCGCGAGATCACCCAGTCCGCCGGAGCCAACGTCGCCGCGGTGAGTTACCACTTCGGATCGCTGAAGGCCCTGTGCGAGGTGGCGATCGAGCACGCGCTGGAGCGGTACCTGGACGCACAGATCCGGGAACTCGACGCCCTGGACGGCGCCGCCACGCTGACCGGGCTGGCAGAGGCGTTCGCGCGGCCGATGATGGACTCACTCGCGGCCGGGGGGCGGGACCTGGCCGTGATACGGACCGTCGCCCGGGTCGGGATCGACCCTCCCGAAGGGTGGGAGAGGCTGGCCGGGAAGTTCGAGCGGGCCCGGCGGACGGCGGTGCGGGTCCTGGCGGCGAACCTTCCCGAAATCGACGAGCGGGAGCTCGACTTCCGGGTCCGCTGTGCGGCCGGGATGCTGAACTGGCTCGCACTGGCACCCATCGGGGCCGAGCTGGCCGCGGAGCCCGCCGACCGGGTGGAGCGCATGCTCCTTCCCGTGCTGGCCGGCGCCCTCCGAGGAGCCCGTTAATCGTCTGACGTGGGCGAATACGTCGCGCCGACACTGCACGGCAGTGAATTCAATCACTTGCTTGACAAGGTGGCCACGACCTGTCCACACTTTCAATCAAAGGTTTGAATGGATTCTCTCGTACGGGAGGGCACCATGAGCACCGAAGCGGAGACCGTGGTCCGAGCGGCGTACCGAGCGGCCGAGGGCAGCGTCCTGGACATCCAGGGCTTCGTGGACCTGTTCGCCGAGGACGGCGTCTTCAACAACGTCGTCGCCGGTGAGAGCTACCGCGGCGAGCACCTGGGCGACCTCGTCGCCTTCATGGGGGCACTCGCCCCCGACGTTCACCGCGAACTGCACCGCTTCCACGTCATCGGCCACGTCGTCGCCGTCGAGCTGACGATCCGGGGCACCGTCACCGGCCCCTTCCAGACGCCTGCCGGCACCATCCGGCCCGCCGGCGCCACGCTCGACATCCCCACCGCCGACTTCTGGTACGTCGAGAACGGCAAGATCAAGGAGTTCAACTGCTACGTCGGCCTGAGCGTCATGCTCGCCCAGCTCGGTGTACGGCCCGACTTCGCCTCCGCCGTCAGCGCGTCGGCCGCCGTCCCGAGCTGACCGAACCGCACGAACCGCTCCGGGCGGCACGCTCGCAAGGAACCACGAAGAGGCAGGCCCTCATGTCCGCCATCGGCATCATCCTCGGCAGTACCCGGACCAACCGGGTGGGCGACCAGGTGGCCCGTTGGGTCCACGACCACGCCTCGCGCCGCACCGACGCCGCCTTCGACCTGCTCGACCTGCGCGAGCACCCCCTCCCCCACCTCGACGAGCCGCTGCCGCCCTCCCTCGGGCGGTACCAGCACGAGCACACCAGGCGCTGGGCCGCGACCATCGCCGCGTACGACGGCTTCGTGATCGTCACCCCCGAGTACAACCACGGCATCCCCGGCGTCCTGAAGAACGCCCTGGACCACCTCTACGCCGAATGGAACAACAAGGCCCTCGGCCTGGTCTCCTACGGCGCCGCGGGCGGCGTGCGCTCCGCCGAACAACTGCGCCTGGTCGCCGCCGAACTCCAGATGGCCGACGTACGGCAACAGGTCGCGCTCTCCCTGCACACCGACTTCGAGGACTTCACCGTCTTCAAGCCCGGCGACCACCACCTGCGCTCGCTGGACACCATGCTCGACCAGGTCATCGCCTGGACCTCGGCCCTCGCCCCGCTACGAACGGACCCGCCATGACCAGATCACCCGCCGATCTGATGCGGATCAACCTGCTCGAGGTCTTCAACGAACCCGACCCCGGCCGCCGGGCCGCGGTCATCTCCGAGCACTACGCCGAAGACGTGGTGTGGCACGAACCGGACCGCATCAACCACGGGCGCGCCGAATTCGTCCACCGCGCAGCGGAGTTGCTCGCCGAGAAGCCGGACTGGGTCTTCCGACCCGCGGGCCCCGCGTCGGAACTCGACGACATCGGCCACCTCGGCTTCCGGTGGGGCCCCGCCGACGGCCGACGGCCGGCGGTCAGCGGCATGGACATCGCCCGCACCCGGCAGGGCCTCGTCATCGAGCTCTACACGATCATCACGGAGTTCCGCCAGACGTCTTAGAGGTCCGAGCACGGGCAGGAGGCACGCTCTGCGGCACCAGCCCGTGAGGGTCGCCGCGGACTCCGGGTTCGATACCGAGCCGGAGGCCGAGGTCTTCCGGCCGTAGCAGCCCTCGTCGCGACGTTCATCCTTCGGGCGCGGTATCCAGGGCAACGCCCAGCAGCGTCTCGGCGGCCCGCCGGGCGTCCGTGAACGCCTGCGCGTCGTTGCAGGAGGCCGCCAGCGCGTTGGCGCCTTCGAAGAGCACCGCGAGTTGCCCGCCGAGGGCTTCCGGGTCGGCCGCTCCGGCTTCCGCGGCCGTGGCCACGAGGCGGTCTCGGAAGGCCCGCTTGTGCCGCTGCGCGAGGCGGGCCACCTCGGGGAGCTCGCCGGCGCCCTCGACGACGGCGTTGTGGAAGGGGCATCCGCGGATCAGCGCCGGGTCCCCGCCAACGGGGGCGAAGATCGCCAACAGCCGCTGGGCCGGGGGCAGATCGCCACGCTCCAGCTCCGCTTCGGCCGCGATCGACTTCTCCGACTCGAACCGGCGCAGGTACTCCTCCACCAGCGCGTTCTTGGTCGGAAAATGCACGTAGAAGGTGCGGGGCGAAACCTGCGCGGCCTCGATCAGCGCCGCCACGCCCGTGGCGTGGATGCCGCGGGCGTAGAAGAGATCTTCCGCTGCCCGCAGGATGCGCTCACGCGCGCCGCGCCCGCCGCGAGCGGTTCCGTTCGTCGATACCGTTGCCCCCATACCCTCAAGTATAGCGAACGCTTTACTTCCACTCCCGGGGGGCGTAATCTCGGCATCAGGTAAAGCGATCGCTATACCTTGACGGAGTCAAGCGGGGAGATCCCCATGACACGGTCATACGCCCATGCCCGGCTCGACGCCGCTCCGCGGCAGCCGGATCGACCAGCGGACCGAAGACTCCGGCGGCCGATCCACGGCACCGACCACAGCCCGAGCCCGGCCACCGGCCCGCTCAACGCCGACGCCGACGCCGACGCCGACGCAGCAGAAGGGTCAACACTCATGAACACGCAGTCTCTCGGCTATTCCGTCTACGTATCCGACCCGATGCCGATCAGCGTCACCGAACCCCTGCCGAACGGCGAGCGGCGCACCTTCCAGCCGATCTCGACCACCCTCGTCCACGGCGAGCGGGACGCCGTCCTCGTCGACCCGCCGTTCACCGCGGGCCAGATCGAGGAGGTCGCCGCATGGGTGGCCGCGAGCGGGAAGAACATCATCGCGATCATCGCCACCCACGGCCACGGCGACCACTGGTTCGGCGACGAGGAGTTCGCCCAGCGGTTCGACGCGCCCGTCGTGGCCACCGCCGGCACCATCGCCGTCATGCACGGCAACGTGGAAGCGAGGCCCTTCGCCTGGGACAAGCTCTGGCCCGGCCAGATCCCCGACACCGCGGTCACCGCCGTCACCGTCCCCGGCAACACCCTCACCCTCGAAGGGCACGACCTGCACCTCGTCGAGGTCGGCCACACCGACACCGAGCAGACCAGCGTCGTCCACGTCCCGGACCTCGGCCTCGTGATCGCCGGTGACGCGCTCTACAACGGCGCCCACATGTACATCGGCGAGTCGGCCGAAGGCGGCCTGGATGCCTGGCGGGGCGCCATCAGCACGGTCGAGGCCCTCGCGCCCCGCACCATCGTCGCCGGGCACAAGAACAAGGACCTGGACGACGACGCCATCCGCGTCATCGCCGAGACCCGCCGGTACCTCGACGATGCCGAAGCTGCTCTGAAGGAGTGCTCCTCCGCGACGGAGTTCTTCCACACGATGATCGACCGCCACCCGGGCCTCCCCTACGGCAAGACCCTCCTGTGGGTCGGCGCGAGGAGGATCTACGCCCTGCGCGAGCCGGGGGCCGACCCGGTCGCCGCCGCCGTGGGCGCCTGGTTCTAGGAGCGCTCACGTGCACACCCCGACGACCCATCTCATCGTCCTGCCGGGCGGTGGCTACGCCGTGCACGCCCCGCACGAGGCGGAGCCGATCGTTGCCTGGCTCTCCGCGCTGGGGCTGTCCGCGAGCGTCTTCCGCTACCCCCTGCACGTTCGGCATCCCCAACCCCTCCTGGCCCTGCGGGCCGAGATCCGCCGCAGGCGCGAACGGGGAGCGGACCGCATCGGCGTGGTCGGCTTCTCCGCCGGCGGGCATCTCGCGGGCCTCGCCGCACTCACACCCGCCGACGATCCGCGTGAGTCCGTCCAGTTCGCCGTCCTCGGCTACGCGATCACCTCGATGGAGACCGAGACCTACCGGCCCGCGCGGCTGATCCTGCTCGGCGAAGACGCCCCACCGCACCGGCGCCGCGAAACCTCCCTCGACTCACTGGTGGCCAGGGAGGCTCCGCCCTTCTTCCTCTGGCACACCGCCGAGGACGCCTACGTCCCACCGGAGCACACCTACCGCCTGGCATCGGCGCTGGCCGCGCACGAAGTGCCGCACACCGTGCACGTCTTCCCCCACGGCCCCCACAGCCTCGGCCTGGCCGAGGGTGCCGGCCAAGCCGCCGCGTGGACGAGGTTCGCGGAACCATGGATCGCCGAACAGGTCCGCGCACCACGGCCGGGAACCTCCTGACCGGATCCCGTCAGGGAGTCCCGTTTCACCCCTGGTCGGCCCCGAAGGAACGCGGCCGCTTCCAGGGGGCGGGGCTTCAGCTCCCGGAGTGCCCGCGGACCGTGTCGCGGAAGGTGATCGGGGTCTGTCCGGTGCGCTGATGGAAGTACTTGCTGAAGTGGGTCGCGCTGGAGAAGCCGAGGTGGTCGGCGATGCGGGCGGCCGTCCGGTCGCTGTGGGCCAGGAGCCGCTTGGCTTCGAGGACGACGCGACGGTCGATGAACTCCTTGGCGCCGAGGCCGGCGGTGGCGAGGGTGGCGCGGGAGAGGGTGCGGGCCGAGTAGCCGAGCGCCTCGGCGTAGTCCTCCACCCGGCGGGTGCGGGTGAAGTCCTTCTCCACGGCTTCACGGAAGCGCAGGTAGGTGGCATCGGGCTCGGGTGCGGGACTGCCGGCGGGCGCGGTGAGGTGGGCCAGGCGCAGGACGAGGACGGCCAGCAGGTGGCGCAGGGCCGCGGTGTGGACCTCCAGGGGCAGGCGTCCGAGTGCGTGGAACTCGGCAGTGAGGTGGTCGGTGGCCAGCCTCAGGGCCGCGACGTCGTCAGGGAGGGGACGGCGCAGGATCGGTGCGTGCGGGTCTTCCAGGCGGGCGCCTTCGGTGGTGGCCGGGTCGAGGAAGTCCGGTCGGAACAGGACCAGGGTGCCTTCGGCGTGCGTGAGGTCGCCCCACTGCTGGACCTGACCGGGGCGCACCCAGAGCCACGAGCCGGGGTCGAGGGCGTAGGCGGTGAAGTCGACCGTGTGCGACAGGGTTCCGCCGGTGAGGGTGAGCAGGTGGTGGAAGTCCGGCCGCTGGGGAGCGGTGAGCCGCTGCGCGGGAACGCGCCGGCTCAGGTCCGCCAGGGGCAGCACTTCGACGCCTGCCGGGGTGCCGACGGGTGCGGCGAAGGAGATCTCCGAGATGCCGCGATCGACATCGTGTCGCTTTTTGACCATAACGAGTCGCCAGCCTATCCGATTCCACCAGTTGAGAGCCCCTACGTTGGAGAGGTCAGCCCGTCCGGCCTCCGGACGATGTCGGAAAGCAACAAGAGCAGACAGCGGCCGCACTCGACCGGCGTCCGAAGACGACCGTCCCCCGACCCTCCGCCCAAGACCCGACCCCGCTGGGAGCCGATCCACCATGAGCAACGCCAAGAGCACCGCCAAGAGCACCGTCCTGTCCGCCGCCGGCGAGCTGTTCGGCCGGCAGGACCCGAGTACGGTGGACCGCTGGGTCGCCGCCGACTACCGGCAGCACAGCGCCCTGGCCGCCGACGGCCCCGAGGCCCTGCGCCGACTGGTCTCCGGTCTGCCGGAGGGTTTCCGTTACGAGGGGGCCCGGGTGATCGCCGACGGCGATCTGGTGGCCCTGCACGGCACGTACCACGGCTTCGGCCCCGAGCCGCTGGTCGCCTTCGACGTCTTCCGCGTCGACGCCGACGGCAAGCTCGCCGAGCACTGGGACGCCCTGACCCCGCTGGTCGAGCACACCGCCTCCGGCCGCTCGCAGACGGACGGTCCCGCCGAGGTCACCGCGCCGGAGACGACCGAGGCGAACCGCGCCCTGGTCGCCGAGTTCGCGCAGAAGGTCCTCGTCGGCGCCGACTACTCGGTGCTCACCGACTACATCTCGACCGAGACCTACCACCAGCACAACCCGGAGGCCGCCGACGGCCTGGACGGTTTCGGAGCCGCCGCCGCAAGCTGGGCAGGGCAGGGCAAGAACCTCCACTACAAGACCGTCCACAGGGTCATCGCCGAGGGCGAGTTCGTCCTGCTGCAGTCCGAGGGCGAGTTCGGGGTCCCGGTGGCGTACTACGACCTCTTCCGCGTGGCCGACGGCAAGATCGTCGAACACTGGGACGTCATCGCTCCGATCCCGGCCGAACTCCCCCACGCCAACGGCCTGTTCTGAGATCGGCGGCAGTGTGGGCCGCGGCCTCGTCGCCGCGGCCCACACCGAACCCCCCGGAGCACCGAACCCCCGGAGCCCCGAATCCCGATCCCCGGCCGCCCCGACGCGCCGGCGCGCCGCCCGGAGACCCCCGTGCACACCACCGCACTGCCGCTCGACGCCTACGGCACCGCCATCGCCCTGGCCGAACCCTTCCGGCCCGCCACCCGGCACGCCCCGGCCGGCCGCCCCGCCGACCCGGTCCGCGAGGCACTCGCCCTGCTGGTCGGGGACCCGACCGCCGGGCGGGCCGGTCTGCGGCCCGGAGTGGCGGACCGGCTCGACGACGCCGCCGCCCGGCGTCTGCTGCGCGCCGTGCTGACCGTACGGGGGCCGGACCCGCTGCCCGCCGGGGCCGCCCTGGTGCTGGACGCGCTCCTGGCCGGCGAGCGCCCGGCCCGCGGCGCCACCACCGGCGCGGCATCGCTCCCCACGCTGCGCGACACGGTTCCCGGCACCGCGTACCCGGCCGCCGACCGTACGGCGCTGTGGCAGGGCGACCTCACCACCCTCGCGGCGGACGCCGTCGTCAACGCCGCCAACAGCGCCCTGCTCGGCTGCTTCGTCCCGATGCACCCGTGCGTCGACAACGCCCTCCACGCCGCGGCCGGCCCCCGCCTGCGCGCCGACTGCCACACGATCATGTCCCTGCAGGGTCACCCGGAGCCGACCGGCACCGCCAAGATCACCCGGGGCTACCACCTGCCCGCCCGCTACGTCCTGCACACCGTCGGCCCGACCGTCGACGGCCCCCTGCTCCCGCGGCACGAGCAGGCCCTGGCGGCCTCGTACCGAGCCTGTCTCGATCTCGCCGCCGAGGTGGACGGCCTGCGCACCGTGGCGTTCTGCGGCATCAGCACCGGCGTCTTCGGCTACCCCCGGGAGCCCGCCGCACGCACCGCCCTGGACGCCGTGGCCGACTGGCTCGACCGCCACCCCGCACGCCTCGACCGCGTGGTCTTCAACGCGTACACGGACGACGACCGCGCCGCCTACGTCAGTGCGCTGACCGAAGGGAGCCAGCCCCGATGAACCACTCCGCCCTCGACCTGGAAGGCGCCGCCGCGACGCTGCGCGGCCGGCTCGCCGAGGCCGACCGCGTCCTGATCACGGCCGGGGCCGGACTGAGCGCCGCCGCCGGATACGACTACGGCGACGAGGACCGATTCCGCGAGCTCTTCCCCGCCCTGCACGGCCTCGGCCTGCGCTCCCGCTACCTGGTCGGCGTACCCCTGCCGCCCGAACTGCTCTGGGGCTACTGGGCCGTGCACATCGGCGACATCCGCTTCTCGCCCGCCCCCAACCCCCTCTACCAGCAGTTGCGCACGCTGGTCGGTGACAAGGACCACTGGGTCATGACGTCCAACGTCGACGGCCTCTTCGCCCGCAACGGCTTCGCGCCCGAACGGATCTTCACCCCGCAGGGCGACTACGGCCGCTACCAGTGCGCCGCCCCCTGCACCGCCGCCGTCTGGGACAGCGAGCCCCTCGTCGCACGGCTCCTCGCCGCGTACGACCCGGGCACCGGTGCCGTCACCGACCCCGGGGCCCTGCCCCGGTGCCCGAACTGCGGCGGCGCGGTGGAGATCAACGTCCGCGTCGGCCCCGAGTTCGTCGACGCCCCCTACCGCGCCGCACACGGCGGGCTCCAGGACTGGCTGGCCTCGGCCCCCTCGGGCACCCGTCTGCTCGTCCTGGAGTTCGGCGCCGGATTCAACACGCCCGGGGTGATCCGGTGGCCCGGAGAACAGCTCGTCCGCCGCTTCCCCCGAGCACGCCTCGTACGTGTCAACCCCACGCACCCCGAAACCCCCGCCGACCTCGGCGACCGGGCCCTGCCCGTGCCGGTTGACGCCGAGCACCTGCTCGACGCGCTCACCGCCACGCACCCGACGCCCGGGCCCGCGGCGGCCTCCCGGCGTCCGCGGTCCTCCCGCTGAGGGCGAGGGCGAGCGGCCCGGTTCCGGGCCGCTCGCCCTCAATATCCGCCTCACCTTGGCGCCCGGGACGTGCGACCGCACTGCGACCACCCTGGCCCCGGACGCACGAAAGGCCGTCCTCTCATGATTGAGAGAACGACCTCCGACCTGCGTTTCCGCATGGTCGGGACGACAGGATTTGAACCTGCGACCCCTTGACCCCCAGTCAAGTGCGCTACCAAGCTGCGCCACGTCCCGTTGTGCCGCCTACCTGGGGTTTTCCCCCTCGCGGCGGGCACATGCAGAACATTACCGCACGTTGAGGGGTGCGCGTGCACGGGTGATCGGCGCGCGGGAGGATGGCCCGGTGAACGGACGGGATCGGGACGGTGAGGGGCGGGCGCGCAGTGCGCGGCCGCGTGACGGGCTGGGGCGGCCGCTGCCGTACGGGGCCGCGGGCGTGGAGCGGCAGCCCGAGGGGGTGGTGCGTACGCCGGCCGGGACCGTGGAGGAGGCGCAGCGGCTGCTGGACGCCGGGATGCCCTTCCACGCGCACGAGGTGTTCGAGGACGCCTGGAAGTCGGGGCCGGGGGCCGATGCCCCGCTGTGGCGGGGGATGGCGCAGCTGGCGGTGGGGCTGACGCACGCCGCGCGGGGGAACGCGGTGGGCGGGGCCCGGCTGCTGCGGCGCGGTGCGGCGCAGCTGGGCGGGGTGCGGGAGGCGTACGGGATGGATCTGCCGGGGCTGGCCCGGTGGGCCGGGGAGCTGGCCCGCCGGGTGGAGGGCGGCGCCGTGGTCGACGCCGCCGTGGAGGCCCCGAGGCTACGCGGCGGCGGGCTGTAGCAGGTCCCAGCGGTTGCCGTAGAGGTCCTCGAAGACGGCGACGGAGCCGTACGCCTCGTGGCGGGGCTCCTCCAGGAAGCGGACGCCCTCGGCGGTCATCCGGGCGTGGTCGGCGGCGAAGTCGGCGGTGTAGAGGAAGAAGCCGACGCGGCCGCCGGTCTGATCACCGACGCGGGCGCGCTGGGCGTCGTCCTTGGCGCGGGCGAGCAGCAGGGCCGACTCGGTGGCGCCGGGCGGGCGGACCACGACCCAGCGGGAGCCGTCGGGGCGGGCGGTGTCCTCGACGAGGTCGAAGCCGAGGGCGCGGGTGTAGAAGTCGATGGCCTCGTCGTAGTCGCTGACCACGAGGGCGGTGAGGGCGATGTGGGATGGCATGCGGTCATTGTGCGTCGAGCAGGACCACGTCCAGGACCCGGGGACCGTGGACGCCCTCCACCCGGTCGAGCTCGATGTCGCTGGTGGCCGAGGGGCCGGAGATCCAGGTCAGGGGGCGGGTCGGGTCCAGCCGCTCCAGTGCCTGCGGTACGGAGTCCACGACCTGGCCGGGGACGCGCACCACGCAGACGTGGTGGTCCGGGATCAGGGTGATGCGCCGGCGTCCCTGGTCGGGGCCGCCGTCGAGGACGATCGTGCCGGTCTCGGCGATGGCCAGGGCGCAACCGGTGATCACGCCGCCGACGCGGTCCAGGTCGGCCGGGGTGGAGGCGGCCCGGTCGTGGATCCGGGTCGGGTCGGCCGCGGAGAGCCAGTACGGGGGCAGGCCGGGCGGGACGAGGATGCCGGTGTGCGCGGACAGGAGTCGTGCCAGCAGCACCGGCAGTCCGTCGGCGTCGGTGCGGTGGACGGTCGCGCGGTACTCGGTGAGGTGGGCGGCGAGCAGGTCGACGCGCTCGGCGGGGGTGCGGGAGGCGTGGGCCCGGAGGTAGTCGCGGGGGACCTCGGGGTCGGGGCCGGTGGCGGCGCGGCGGATGCGGGAGAGGATGCGGTCCTTGCTGCTCACGTCTGCGGGGACTTCCGTTCTCGGGCCCACCAGTCGCGGAAGGACTCCGCCGGTACGTCGGGCAGTGCGCGGGTGTCGGTCCAGGCCCGGCCGGGTCCGGGCAGGCGGCGCGGGCGCAGCCGCCGGGCCCGGGAGAGCAGCCGTTCGCCCGCGCGCAGGGCGCCGGGGCGGTCGAGGAGGAGGCGGGCGGCGCGCATCGCGGCCCGTTCGGCGGTGTGGCCGTGGGCGGGCCGGATCCGGACGCGGACGCCGCCGCGGGTCACGGGGCCGCCCTGGACCACCCGTTCGCGCAGGTGGACGAGGATCTCGGGGATGTCGATGGCGACGGGGCAGACGTCGTAGCAGGCTCCGCAGAGGGTGGAGGCGTAGGGCAGGGTGGCGTCGATCGGGGCGACGGTGCCGCGCAGTTGGGGGCTGAGGACGGCGCCGATGGGGCCGGGGTAGACGGAGCCGTAGGCGTGGCCGCCGGCGCGTTCGTAGACGGGGCAGACGTTGAGGCAGGCGGAGCAGCGGATGCAGCGCAGGGCCTGGCGGCCGGTCGGGTCGGCGAGGGTGTCGGTGCGGCCGTTGTCGAGGAGGACGAGGTGGAAGGCGGTGGGGCCGTCGCCGTCGGCCCCTTTCGAGGGCCCCGTACCGGTCCACATGGTGGTGTACGGGTTCATCCGCTCGGCGGTCGAGGAGCGCGGCAGGGTCTGGAGGAAGATCTCCAGGTCGCGGAAGGTCGGGACCACCTTCTCGATGCCGACGACCGAGATCAGGGTCTCGGGCAGGGTCAGGCACATCCGGCCGTTGCCCTCGGATTCCAGGACGACCATGGTGCCGGTCTCGGCGACCATGAAGTTGGCGCCGGAGACGGCGACCTTGGCGCGCAGGAACTTCTCGCGCAGGTGCAGGCGGGCGGCCTCGGCGAGTTCGCGCGGGTCGTCGCCGAGGTCTTGGGGGGCCGGGCGGCCCCAGCGGCCCATCTCGGTGCGGAAGAGGTCCCGGATCTCGCCTCGGTTGCGGTGGATGGCGGGGACGAGGATGTGGGAGGGCCGGTCGTGGCCGAGCTGGACGATCAGTTCGGCGAGGTCGGTCTCGTAGGCGGCGATCCCGGCCGCTTCCAGGGCCTCGTTGAGGCCGATCTCCTGGGTGGCCATGGACTTGACCTTGACCACCTCGCGTTCGCCGGTGGCGAGGACGAGGCCGGTGACGATCCGGTTGGCCTCCGCGGCGTCGACGGCCCAGTGGACGGTGCCGCCCGCCGCCGTGACGGCGGCCTCCAGTTGAAGGAGGTACCGGTCGAGGTTGCGGAGCGTGTGGTCCTTGACGGCCTTCCCCGCGGAGCGCAGCCGGTCCCAGTCGTCGAGTTCGGCGACGGCGCGGGCGCGTTTGTCGCGGATGGTGTGGGTGGCGTGGCGCAGGTTGGCGCGCAGCACCTCGTTGCGTACGGCTTCGCGGGCCGCGTCGGGGAACGACGGGAAGGCGGGCATGCCGAGGTCGGTGCCGGTCATCGCAGCGGTTCCTCCTCCGTGGCGGCCAGGATCTCGGCGAGGTGCAGGGTGCGCAGTGGCTCGCCCGCGCGGCGCAGGGTGCCTTCGAGGTGGGCGAGGCAGGAGTTGTCGGCACCGCACAGCACCTCGGCTCCGGTGGCCCGGGCGGCCCGGATCTTGTCGGCGCCCATGGCGGCGGACACGTCCGGGTTCTTCAGGGCGAAGGTGCCGCCGAATCCGCAGCATTCGTCGGCTCCGGGCAGTTCGACCAGTTCCAGGCCCTTCACCGCGGCCAGCAGCCGGCGCGGGCGGTCTCCCAGCCCGAGGGAGCGCAGGCCGTGGCAGGAGGGGTGGTAGGTGACGGTGTGCGGGAAGTACGCGCCGACGTCGGTCACGCCGAGTACGTCCACCAGGAACTCGGTCAGCTCGCGCACCCGCGGTACGAGATCGTCCGCCAGTGCGGCGAGTGCGCTCCCGCGCCCTTCCTCGGCGGCCTTGCGGCCGATGCGCGGGTACTGCTCGCGGATCATCGCGGCGCAGGATCCGGAGGGGGTGACGACGTGGTCGTAGCCCGCGAAGGCCTCGGCGGTGCGGCGCAGCAGCGGTTCGCTCTCGTGCCGGTAGCCGGTGTTGTACTGCGGCTGTCCGCAGCAGCTCTGGGCCGCCGGGAAGTCCACCTCGACGCCGAGGCGCTCCAGGAGGCGGACGACGGCGATGCCGGTGCGCGGGTAGAGCGCGTCGTTGACGCAGGTGACGAACAGGGCGGCACGCATGACGGGCAGAATAGCCGGGTGAAGAAGTTCTCAGTGATCGGCATAGGCGCGGGCGACCCGGACCACCTGACCCTCCAGGCGGTCCGGGCGATCGGCGCGGCGGACGCATTCCTCATCCTGGAGAAGGGGGAGGAGAAGTCGGACCTGACGGGGCTGCGGCGGGCCATGCTGGAGCAGCACGCCCGGCCGGGCCACCGGCTGGTGGAGGGGCGCGATCCGGACCGGGACCGCACCCCGGCCGAGTACGCGCCGACGGTGGACGGCTGGCGCAGTGCGCGGGCCGAGATCTTCGAGCGGTTCATCGCCGAGGACCTCGCGGAGGGCGAGACCGGGGCCTTCCTGGTCTGGGGCGATCCGTCGCTCTACGACTCCACCCTGGCGATCCTCGACGAGGTGCTGGAGCACGGCCGGGTGGAGTTCGAGCACGAGGTGGTGCCCGGGATCAGCAGCGTCTCGGCACTGCTGGCCCGGCACCGTACGAACCTGAACCGGGTCGGGCGCCCGGTGCAGATCACCACGGGCCGGCGGCTGGCGGAGGGCTGGCCGCAGGACGTGGACGACGTGGTGGTGATGCTGGACGCGCGGCACGCCTTCACGGCCCACCTCGACCAGGACCTCTTCATCTACTGGGGTGCCTACGTCGGCACGCCGGACGAGATCCTGGTCTCGGGGAAGCTGGCGGAGGTGGCCGGGCGGATCGAGGAGCTGCGTACCGAGGCCCGGGCCCGCAAGGGCTGGATCATGGACACGTACCTGCTCAGGCGCGCTTGAGGAAGGCGGGCAGGAGCTCGGCGAGGCGCTCGTACTCCTCGGCGCGGTTGTAGACCTGCCCGCAGACGCGGATGCCGCCGCCGCCCCGGCTCGGCCAGATCAGGACCCGGATGCCGGCCCTGGCCGCGAGCTCCTCGCGCAGGGCGCGGGCGTCGTCCTGGGTCTCGACGGTGCCGGGGGGCAGCAGCAGGGAGCGCATCGCCAGGCCCGGGGTGTACGGCAGGGGGGTGAGCCCGGGGATCCGCGCGAGCAGGGCCGCGCCGTAGGCGGCGAGGGCGCTGTTGTGGGCCCGGACCTTGGCCGCGTCGAGCCGTTCGAGGAGATCGAGGCCCTCGGGCGCGGCGAGCCAGCCGGTGTAGTCGGCGGTGGCGCGGTACTCGACGGACCACGGGAAGCCCCGCTCGTCCTCCCAGGACGGGGAGAGGGAGCGGACCCGGGAGCGGTGGGCGGGGGCCACGGCCAGGAGGGCGCTGCCGGAGGGGGCGTACCCCCACTTGTGCAGGTTCCCGAACCAGAAGTCGGCGCCGGCGGCGATCGGCTCGGCCAGCATGCCGGGGGTGTGGGCCCCGTCCACGATGGTGGTGATCCCGCGCGCGGACAGTTCGGCGAGGAGCCGGGGTCCGGCGATCAGTCGGGCGGTCGGCGAGCTGACGTGGTCGAGGACGGCCACCTTGGTGCGGGGGGTGAGCCCGGCCAGCACGGTCTCGCACACGGCGTCCTCGTCGGGCAGGTGCGGGTCGAGGGCGACGGTGGTGACGGGGGCCCGGCGGGCGGCGGCCGCGACGACGGTGCCGTAGCCGTGGTCGGTGACGAGGATCTCGTCGCCCTCGGCCAGTTCCACGGCGTCGAGGGCGAGGTTGGCGCCCTCGGTGGCGTTGGCGATGAAGGCGATGCCGTCGGGGTCCGCCCCGAGCCGTTCGGCGATCCGCCCGCGGGCTGCGGCGACCCGCGCGGGGACCGCGCTGAAGAAGGCGTCCGGGTCGGCGTGGGCCTCGGCGCGCAGCAGCTCCTGGGCCTCGTTCACGAGCAGGGGGACGGCCCCGTAGGAGCCGTGGTTGAGGTGGGCGACGTCGGGGGCGAGCCGGAACAGGGCCGGACCGCCGGGGAAGACGGGCGGGACGGGCGGGACGGACGGCTCGGGCACGGGTACCTCCGGGTGCACGGTGGGGCTGCGGGTCTCCCCCGGGCCCCGGCACGGGACCCGCGGGCGTGTCCCCCGGAGCATGCAGTCCCGCCGCACCCTCCGACAGGGCCGATTCCGCCAGAGTGGCCTACCTCCGCTGCGCCCGCCCGCGGGCCGGGCGCGGGAGGTCAGCGCGGTGCTTCGTCCCGGCCGCTGGTCGCCGCGTAGTACTGGAGGTCCTGCACCGCCACCGTGCCGTCGACGCGGTACGGCAGCTCCACCGAGGCCGCCGTCCTCCCGTCGCGCACCACCTCGGCGGAGCTGGTGCCCGGTTTCAGCGGAAGCAGTTCGGCGTGCGGCCCGGCCGGCGCGGCGTGCTCGTCCCGGGCGGGGCCGACGGTGGTGCGGACGGTGGCCGGCTCCGTCAGGAAGCTGAGCACCTCCACGGTGTCCCGGGGAGCGGCGCTGCCCTTGCGCGGCGACATCAGCAGCGACTGGCCGCCGGTCGGGCCGGAGGCGGCGAACTGGGTGCGGGAGGTGAGGTACAGGGTGTCGCGGACGATCCGGGGCCACTGCCCGGTCTTGAAACGGGTCAGGTAGTACGAGGTCAGGTCCAGGTACGCGTACCCGTTGTGCAGGGAGGGCGCGAACTGGCTGCCCTCCGAGTAGTCGTTCCAGGTGGTCAGCTGCACCCAGTCGGCCCCGTCGTCGATGGCGTGCGTCCAGGTGGTCCGCAGGGTGGCGGTGTTGCCCGCCTCGTCGTAGATCCCCTGGTTCGGCCGGGCGTCCTGGACGGACACCGGCTGCATCCAGATCTTGCCGAGGCCGTGCGCCCGGTCCACGTCGGCGGTGGCGCCCTCCTGGCCGGCGTAGCTGCGGCTGCCCCACTCGGAGAACCCGTAACTGATCGGCGCGTAGGCCTCGTTGTGGGCGCCGAAGTCGAGGAAGAGGGGGACGAGGGCCGTGCGGACGCCGTACCGGTCCCTGAGGGTGTCCATCATCCGGGTCCACCAGGCCGGGCTCTTCTCCTCCGCCTTGAACGGGGACACGACGAGGCGGCCGTCGCCGAGCCGGTGCGCGGCGGGGTACCGGGCCAGGGCGGCGAGGGCGTCGGCGAGCACCGCGGGGTCGTCGGTGTCCAGCGAGGTCATGTCCGGCATCAGCATGACCTTGAAGGCCGGGTCGACCTCGTGGGCCGCCCGCATCAGGAGGTCGGCGCGCTCCCGGTTCCTGCCGGTCAGGGAGAGCAGGTCGAGGGTGAAGCCGTCGATGCCGGCGCCGCGGGCGGTGCGCACCTCCTGGCGGAGGTTGGCGTACTCCCAGTCGCCGTCCTTCGGGGCGACGGGCAGGGGGCGGTCGCGCAGCAGGCCGCCGTACCGCTCGTGCTTGCCGTTCTCCCCGTCGGGCCGGAGGTAGTTGCGGGTGTAGTAGTCGGAGTCGGCGCTCGCGTTGTCCAGGGAGAGCGGGTACGGGGTGAAGTAGTGGGCGAACACCAGCTTCCCGGCGGCGGCTCCGGTGCGCAGCGCGGCCGGTGCGGGCAGGTCGAAGGGGAGGGCTCCGGCGGGGCGGGCGCCTCCGCTGTCGGCCCGGCCCCGTACGGGGCGGGGGGCGCGGACGGGTCCTGAGCCGGGTCCGTGCTCCCGGGGCCCGCGGTGGGGGTGGTGGGATCCTGGGCGTCGGGCACGGCGGTGGACCGGGGCGCGCCGGTGCCGGGCCCGGCACGGTCCTGGCCGGCGGCGGCCCGGAAGGGCTCCCAGAGCACGCCGGTGGCGACGCAGGCTCCGGCGAGGAGGAAGGCTACGAGGAGGGCGAGCAGGGGCCGCTTCCCGAGCGGCCGTGGCCGGCGGCGATGGGACGAGGGCCGCGAAGGGCCGTCCTTCCGCCGGTGGGACCGCCCGTCCGCCGTCATCTCGCAGCCCCTCCCAGGAACGCGCCCCGGGCCGGGGCTGCACAGCAGTAGAGCGGATTCCCGGCCCGCGGACAACCGTTCCCGGGGACGCGGGCCGCGACGGCGCGCGCCCCCATCGGCCTTCCCGCGCACCGGACCTGCGGCGATCCGGCCACCCCGGTGCCGTCGCCCGGCGCGGCCTGCCGGTCACGGCACAGGCCGGTCAGGGGACGGGGCGGCTGCGGCACTGGACGGTCACGGCACTGAACGGGGGGCCAGGCGGGTGAGGAGGGCGCGGGTGGTGCGGTTGCCTCCGGCCGCCCGGAGGCGGGCCCGTAGTCCGCGCGCGGCCTCGGCGACCCGGGACGACTCCAACGGGCCCACGGTGTCCAGCAGTTCGTGCCAGGTGGCGCAGGCCCGCCCCAGGTGGCCGCGGTCCAGCTGGAGTTCGGCGAGCCGTGCGGAGGTGACGGCACGGGCACGGCGTCCTACGGGCGGACGGTGGCGCAGCCGCGCTGTTGCACGCGGGGGTGACCGGCCGCGCCCCGGCCGCGCGTCGTCGCCCTCCGACCCGGTCGGTGTTCGGGACAACCGGGGCGGGCGACGCGGGCGACCCGATGGCCGCGCTCGCCGTCCGCCTCGTCGCCGGCCGGCCGGCCGGAGGCCGTCACCGTCCTCTGCGACCGGCTGATCGAACTGAGCGGGGCCCGGGCCGCACGCCACGCGGCCGGTCGGGCCGTACCGCTTCCCGGGCCCGGGGCGCTGTTCGGTCTCGCCTGCGCGCTGGACGGGATCCACGGCGGCGCGGCGCCGTGGGTGACGGCAGCGCTGGACGCCTTCGGCCGGGCCACGGGGGACGCCGCCCCGGCCGCTCCGGCGCCCGGGCTCGCCCCGGCAGGGGCCCGGCAGGGGGCCTCCGTGGGGTCCGATGCCCCGCTGGAGCACCTGGCCGTGGCCCTTCCCGGGCCGGCCGCGGCGGCCGAACTGGTGGGCCGTACCGGCTGATCACCCGGAGGGAACGCTGAGCGGCGGTGCCGGGGCCCGGCCCGCCGACCCGGCAGGACGGAATGCGACATTCCCCTGGTCATACCCTGGAATTGGCGCATAATCGTCGTCACGCGGCTCGAAGAATCCCTGTGGCCGCGCTCGGTCACGCATGCAATGGGGGGCATCGTGATGATGGGGGACTCCCGGCCGCCCGGCGCGGCCACCACACTGACGACCACGTCCGCCGAGCTGTCGATGCTGCTCACCGCCGTGCGCCGGGGCCGGGTGCTCACCGTCACGGGCCGGTTCCGCGCACCGCGGAGCCTGCTCGTACGGGACATCGCGCGCCGGCTCTCGTCCAACTTCTGCGACGGGACGGCGGTGGTCACCGTCGCCCGGGACGGCAGCGTGGGGGAACTGGTGGCCGCGCTGGGCCGCGTACCCGGCACGCCCTTCCCGCCCGGCGGCACGGCGAACGCCGCCTCCTGGCTGGCGGAACGGGACATGCTGCTCGTCCTCGACGACAGCGACCGGCTGAGCCCCGCGGCGCTGTCCTGGCTGCGCACCCTGCTCACCCTCGCGCCCGGCCTGCGGATCCTGGCCGCCGGGGCGTACCCGCTGGCCGTGGGACAGGGGCGGGTGCACCGGCTCTGAGCGCGGCGGCCGCCGCTTCACACGCGCGGCACACGACTGCCATACGGGAGTCATTGAGTGGGGGAGCCCCGAATCCTAGGGTCTGACCTGCGGGTTCCGGCGGCCCTGGCGTTCCGGTCGCGGGCCCGGGTACGTACGTCACCTTCCCCCGCGCGTACAGGAGACCCTCGTGAGCGAGCACGACAGCACGCCCCGCATACCCTCGGTCGCCCGCCGCGGCTTCCTCGCCGGTGCGGCGGCCGTCGCGGCCTCGGCCGCGACCCCGGCCCTCGCCCGGGCGGCGGCGCCCGCCGCCGGCCCCGCCGGAGCACGCCCCAACATCCTGCTGATCGTCACCGACGACCAGCCCAAGCACACCGACTGGGCCATCCCGAAGACCGTCGACTGGCTCGGCGGCCAGGGAGTCACCTTCACCCACGGGCACTCCGCGACCCCGCTGTGCGCGCCCTCGCGCTCCTCGGTGTTCTCCGGCCGCCACGCGCACCACCACGGCGTCCGCAACAACGCGGCCTCCCGCAGCCTGGACCAGTCCACCACCGTGCAGCGGTACCTCAAGGAGGCCGGATACCGCACCGGGCTCTTCGGCAAGTACCTCAACTCCTGGACCCTGGCGGACAATCCGCCGCACTTCGAGGAGTTCGCGCTCCTCCAGCCCGCCTACAACGACGCCCGCTGGAACGTGAACGGGACCGTCCAGACGATCGACGGCTACACGACCAACATCGTCCGCAACAAGACGCTCGCCTTCCTCGACAAGGCCGCCGGCGACAGCCGCCCGTGGTTCGCCTACGTCACCCCGTACGCCTCGCACGCGCCGAACGTCCCCGCGCCCAAGTACTCCGAGACGCCCGTCCCCGCGTGGAACGGGCGCCCTTCCGTCCCCGAGGCCGACCGCTCCGACAAACCGCCCTTCATCCAGGACGCCACGGCCACCCTGGACGACGCCCGCGAGGTGCGCACCCGTCAGCTGCGCAGCCTGCTGTCCGTCGACGACGCGGTGCAGGCCATCCGCGACAAGCTGGTGGCGCTGGGCCAGTTGGAGAACACCCTCGTCATCTTCACCGGGGACAACGGCTACACCTGGGCCGACCACGGCTGGCTGAAGAAGTCGGTGCCCTACTCCCCCTCCCACGAGGTGCCGTTCTACCTGTCCTGGCCCGCCCGCGGGCTCGCCGCCGGAACCACCGACCACCGGATCGTCGCCAACATCGACATCGCGCCGACCATCCTCGAAGCGGCCGGCGTCGGGCAGCCCGCCGGGCAGGACGGCCACTCGCTCCTCGGCGCCGCCGACCGGGACCACCTGCTGGTCCAGTGGTGGAAGCAGGGCACGGGCGGCGGGGGGCCCAAGACCTGGGCCTCGTACGTCGCCAAGGACAAGCAATATACGGAGTACTACGACCTGCACACCGACGCGAGCGGAGCGGTCTCCGGCACCGGGCAGGTCTCCTTCCGCGAGTACTACGACCTGGTCGAGGACCCGTACCAGCTGAAGAACCTGCTGTACCAGGCCACCCCCGCTCAGGAACGGGCCCTCGGGATACCGGCGCTCGCCGCCCGGCTGGCCGCCGACCGTACCGGCTGATCCGCCCACCGGCCCCTCCGGGAGAGACCCATGGCACCGAAGTCCTGCTGCGCGCCCGTCCGCGGATCCGCCCCGCTCACCCTGTCGCCTCCCCCGCCCCCGCGGGCGGCGGACCCGGCGGCGGAGCGGGCCGTCCGGGACCTGCTGGACCTGCCGGGGGGCCGCTTCCTGATGGGCACCGAGGACCCGGACGGGTTCCCGGCGGACGGGGAGGGGCCGGTCCGGGAGACGGTGGTCGGGGCGTTCCGCATCGCCCCGACCACCGTCACCAACGCCCGGTTCGCCTCCTTCGTGAAGGCCACCGGGCACGTCACGGAGGCGGAGTCCTTCGGCTTCAGCTTCGTCTTCGGCGGCTTCCTCGCCCCCGAGGTCGCCGCCGCCTCACCGGCGGTCGCCGGGACGCCCTGGTGGCGGGCGGTCTCCGGCGCCGACTGGCGCCGTCCGGAGGGGCCCGGTTCCTCTTCCCTGGGCACCCGGCAGAACCATCCCGTGGTGCACGTGTCCTGGAACGACGCGCAGGCGTACTGCGCCTGGTCCGGGACCCGGCTGCCCACGGAGGCCGAGTGGGAGTACGCGGCGCGGGGCGGGCTGGAGCAGCGCCGCTACCCCTGGGGCGACGAACTGCGGCCGGGCGGGCGGTACATGTGCAACATCTGGAACGGGGACTTCCCCCGGCACAACACGCGCGCCGACGGCCACGCGGGCACCGCACCCGCCCGGTCCTTCAGGCCCAACGGCTACGGGCTCTACCAGGCCGTGGGCAACGTGTGGGAATGGAGCGCGGACCGGTTCGCGGCGGACGGCCCCGAGCGGTCGATGCGCGGCGGCTCCCACATGTGCCACGACTCGTACTGCAACCGCTACCGGGTGGCCGCCCGCACCCGCAACACCCCGGACAGCTCGGCGGGCAACATCGGCTTCCGGGTGGCGGCCGGACCCCGCACCGGGTGACGCCGGGCGGGTGCGGGGGGGGGCCGATCAGCGCTGCCGGTCAGCGCTGCCAGTCGGCCGGCTTCCACTCGGCGGCCGGCAGTCCGAGGATCACCTCGTCGAGGAACTCCCCCATCACCCAGGCCGATCCGCGCAGGGTGCCCTCCGGGGCGAAGCCCGCCCGGCGGGCCGCGGCGATCATGGGGGCGTTGTCCGCGAGGGTCTCCAGCTGGAGGCGGTGCAGCCCGCGCACGGTGAACCCGTAGGAGCAGAGCAGCTGGACCACCTCCGTGCCGAAGCCGCGGCCCCGGAAGGCGGGGCGCAGCGACAGGCCGAGGTGGGCGTTGCGATTGTGGGTGTCGATGCCCCACAGCAGGGCTTCGCCCGCGAGTTCGCCGGAGGCCCGGTCGACCACGGAGAAGAAGGCCGCGGCGCCGTCCGACGCCTGCGGCTCGTACGGGGAGTTCCCGCCGACGGCGGCGATCGGGGCCCAGGGCCGGGTGTCGGCGCGCGAGCGCGTGGCGACGTCGTCGTAGAGCTCCGCGTGGAGCACGGGCACGTCTTCGGGGAGCCGGGCGCGCAGCCCGGTCGAGGGTCCTTGGATCACGGGGACTTCCTACGTGCCGTCCCGGCTCCGGCACAACCGGGTTTCCGCCCGGGCGTGCCCGGACACGGCCGCGCCCCGGCCGGGCACGAAGCCGACCGGGGCGCAGCCGTGGAGCGCGGGGGCGTCAGCCGAGGAGGCCGAGCGCCTTGTTCAGCGTCGCGGAGGGACGCATGATCTCGGCCGCCTTGGCCGGGTCGGGCTGGTAGTAGCCGCCGATCTCGGCCGGGGAGCCCTGGACCGCGATGAGCTCGCGGACGATGGTCTCCTCGGACTCCGCCAGGGTCTTGGCGAGCGGCTCGAAGGCCGCGGCGAGCTTCGGGTCGTCGATCTGGCGGGACAGCTCCTGGGCCCAGTACATGGCCAGGTAGAAGTGGCTGCCGCGGTTGTCGATGCCGCCCAGCTTGCGGCTCGGCGACTTGTCCTCGTTGAGGAAGGTGCCGGTCGCGCGGTCCAGGGTGTCGGCCAGCACCTGGGCGCGGGCGTTGCCGGTGGTGGTCGCGAGGTGCTCGAAGGAGACGGCCAGCGCGAGGAACTCACCGAGGGAGTCCCAGCGCAGGTAGTTCTCCTTGACCAGCTGCTGGACGTGCTTGGGGGCGGAGCCGCCGGCGCCGGTCTCGAAGAGGCCGCCGCCGTTCATCAGCGGGACGACCGACAGCATCTTGGCGCTGGTGCCCAGCTCCAGGATGGGGAAGAGGTCGGTCAGGTAGTCGCGCAGCACGTTGCCGGTCACCGAGATGGTGTCCTCGCCGCGGCGGATGCGCTCCAGGGAGTACGCGGTGGCCTTGACCGGGGAGAGGATCTCGATGGTCAGGCCGGCGGTGTCGTGGTCGGCCAGGTACGTCTTGACCTTGGCGATCAGCTGCGCGTCGTGGGCGCGGCCCTCGTCGAGCCAGAAGACGGCCGGGACGCCGGTGGCGCGGGCGCGGGTGACGGCGAGCTTGACCCAGTCCTGGATCGGCGCGTCCTTGGTCTGGCAGGCGCGGAAGATGTCGCCGGCGGCGACCTCCTGCTCCAGGACCGTGTTGCCCGCGGCGTCGACGAGGCGGACGGTGCCCGCGCTCGCGATCTCGAAGGTCTTGTCGTGGCTGCCGTACTCCTCGGCCTTCTGGGCCATGAGGCCGACGTTCGGCACCGAGCCCATGGTGGCCGGGTCGAAGGCGCCGTGGGCGCGGCAGTCGTCGACGACGACCTGGTAGACGCCCGCGTAGCTGCTGTCCGGGAGGACGGCGAGGGTGTCGGCCTCGGCGCCGTCCGGGCCCCACATGTGGCCGGAGGTGCGGATCATGGCCGGCATGGAGGCGTCGACGATGACGTCGGACGGCACGTGCAGGTTGGTGATGCCCTTGTCGGAGTCGACCATCGCCAGGGCCGGGCCCTCGGCGATCTCGGCGTCGATCGAGGCCTTGATCGCGTCACCGTCGGCGAGGGCGCCCAGGCCGTTCAGGATGGTGCCGAGGCCGTCGTTGGGGGACAGGCCGGCGGCGGCGAGGGTCTCGCCGTAGCGGGCGAACGTCTTCGGGAGGAAGGCGCGGACCACGTGGCCGAAGATGATCGGGTCGGAGACCTTCATCATCGTGGCCTTGAGGTGCACGGAGAACAGGACGTCCTCGGCCTTGGCCCGCTCGATCTGGTCGTTGAGGAAGGTGCGCAGGGCGTCGACGTGCAGGACGGACGCGTCCACGACCTCGCCCGCGAGCACCGGTACGGAGTCGCGCAGGACGGTGACGGCGCCGTCGGCGTCGACGTGCTCGATGCGCAGCGCGCCGGCCTCGGCGATCACGGTGGACTTCTCGGTGGAGCGGAAGTCGTTCGCGCCCATGGTGGCGACGTTCGTCTTCGACTCGGGGGTCCAGGCGCCCATGCGGTGCGGGTGGGCCTTGGCGTAGTTCTTCACCGAGGCGGGGGCGCGGCGGTCGGAGTTGCCCTCGCGCAGGACCGGGTTGACGGCGCTGCCCTTGACCTTGTCGTAGCGGGCGCGGATCTCGCGCTCCTCGTCGGTCTTCGGGTCGTCCGGGTAGTCCGGAAGCGCGTAGCCCTGGCCCTGGAGCTCGGCGACCGCGGCCTTCAGCTGCGGGATCGAGGCCGAGATGTTGGGCAGCTTGATGATGTTCGCTTCCGGCGTCTTCGCCAGTTCGCCGAGCTCGGCGAGGGCGTCGGCGATCTGCTGGCTCTCCTCGAGGTGCTCGGGGAAGCTGGCGATGATCCGACCGGCCAGGGAGATGTCACGCGTCTCGACATTCACACCGGCCGTCGACGCGTACGCCTGGATGACAGGCAGGAAGGAATACGTCGCGAGGGCCGGGGCCTCGTCAGTGTGCGTGTAGATGATGGTCGAGTCAGTCACCGGATGCTCCGCTCCACAGTCTGCGTCTCTCGTCTGCAACATTGCTCGACATCAAGATATCTCGTGATCGGGGCTGTCCGGACAGCCCCCTGCCGCAAGCGCGACGAGACGCGCGTCACCCCGGCGGGCCCGGGGCGCGCGAAAGGCGTCGCCCCCCGCCGTCAGTGGCGGGGGGGGCGACGCCTCCGGGCGGTGCCTAGGCCCGTATCTCCTTGGGGTTCTGTCCGTACGCGTTGGTTCCGGGGTGACCCTCGGTGGCCATCAGGACCAGGATCCAGATCCAGCCGACGAACGGGATGAAGCTCACCAGGTACCACCATCCGGACTTTCCGGTGTCGTGCAGGCGGCGCACCGAGAGGCCGAGGGACGGCAGGAGGACGGCGAGGGTGTAGATCCAGCCGAGGACCGGGTAGGTGCCGAGTACGAAGTCGAGCACCGTGAGGACGATGACGATCGGGATGTTCCAGAGGACGAACATCCAGTATTCCTGGCGCCGGGCACGGCCGGCGAAGTCCACGTACCGCTTGATGACGTCGAGGTAGTAGTTCACGAGTCCCCCCTGAGGACGGAACCTGCGGCCCTCCCCGTCGAATGGGCCGGGCCGGACTTATGCCCTTCTTACGGCACTCCCAAGCCACCTCGAACCACCTGAATATGGCCAGCCCCCCTGGTTTCAGGAGCAGTTGACCAGCAGCGGGACAGGAGTGACGAAACCCTTACGGAGGGGCGCGCCGGGCCCCGTCCGGCCGGACGGATCCGTAGCGTCGGGTCCATGCGCGTACTCGTCACCGGAGGAGCCGGCTTCATCGGCTCGCACATCGTCACCGCCCTGCGCCGGCACGGCCACGAACCCGTCGTCCTCGACTCCCTGCTCCCCGCCGCCCACTCGGACCCGCCCCCGCTGCCGGACAGCGGGTTCCTGCGGGGTGACGTACGCGATGCCGAGGCCGTGCGGGCCGCCCTGCGCGGGGTGGACGCCGTCTGCCACCAGGCCGCGATGGTCGGCCTCGGCACGGGCTTCGCCGACGCCCCCGCGTACGTGTCCGCCAACGACCTCGGCACGGCGGTCCTGTTGGCCGAGACGGCGCGCGCCGGGGTCCGCGGACTCGTCCTGGCCGGGTCGATGGTGGTCTACGGGGAGGGCCGGTACGCGTGCCCGCGCCACGGGGTGGTCCGCCCGGGACCCCGCCGCGCGGCCGACCTGGACGCGGGCCGCTTCGAGCCGCTGTGCCCCGCGTGCGGCGCCGAGCTCACCCCCGGCCTGGTCGCCGAGGACGCCCCGGCCGACCCCCGGAACGTCTACGCCACCACCAAGCTGGCCCAGGAGCACCTGGCGGCCGCGTGGGCCCGCGACACGGACGGGCGGGCGGTGTCGTTGCGCTACCACAACGTGTACGGCCCGGGGATGCCCCGGGACACCCCCTACGCGGGGGTGGCCTCCTTCTTCCGCTCCGCGCTCGCCCGGGGCGAGGCCCCGCGGGTCTTCGAGGACGGGGGCCAGCGGCGGGACTTCGTCCACGTCACGGACGTGGCGGAGGCGAACGTGGCGGCCCTGGAAGCCCTGGAGTCCCCCGGCACCCTCCCGGCCGGCCTGTGCACCCCGTACAACACGGGCAGCGGGGACCCCCGCACGATCGGCGAGATGGCCACGGCCCTGGCCACCGCCCACGGCGGCCCCGCCCCGCAGGTCACCGGCGAGTACCGGCTGGGCGACGTCCGCCACATCACGGCCGACTCCGCCCGTCTGCGCCGGGACCTGAGCTGGCTCCCCCGCACCCCCTTCGCCGAGGGCATGGCGGAACTGGCCGCCTCCCCCCAGCGCCCCTCGGCCGCCGCCGTCTGAGGCCGACGGGCTGTCTGAGGCCGACGGGCCCGCCTGAGGCCGATGGGCCCGAGGGGCTCACCGTGTGCCCGATGGGCCCACCGGTCTGCCCCCGGGTCCCTGGTGGGCCGCCGGCCTTCGTGGGAGGTTGGTCCGGACCGACCGGACCGGCTTCCGAAGGAGCGCGCGTGGCCCCGATACGGGACGAAGACCGGAAGGCCGACGGCGGGCGCGCGCCCGGACGGACGCGCGCCCCTTCCGCGGCGCCGCCCGCCCACGGGCTCCTCGGCCTCCATGGCGATGCCGGGAACGCCGCCGTCGTCCAGATGCTGCGGCAGGCCGGACACACGTGGGCCCGGGACCGGCACCGGCACGGTCCCGGATGCTCGCACCCGCCACAGGGCGGCCCGTCACAGGGCGGCCCGGTGCACGGCACCCCGGTGCAGCGCTCCGCGGACGGCCGTGCCGACGGGGAGCGGCACGAGGACGGCGAAGACCGCGCTCACGGCGCCGCTGCGGATGCGGGCCCCACCGGCCTGCGGGCCCTGCTCGACGCCGCCAGGGCCACCCCGGGCCGCGCCCTTCCCCCGTCCCTGCTCGCGGAGGCGGGGCCGTTCTTCCGCAACGACAGGCTGTCCGCCGGCCGCTTCCACGACGACCCCGTGTCGCAGCGGGCCGTCGCGGCCATGGGCGCCCGGGCCATGACGATCGGGGAGCACATCTTCGCTCCCCCCGGGGCCCTCGGCGACAAGGCGCTCATCGGCCACGAACTCAGCCACCTCAGCGAGAACCTCAGCGGTGTGCGCGAGAGGGGCGTCAGCGCGGGCGACGGAACGACCGTCACCGAACCCGGCCAGCCCTCCGAGCTGATGGCGGGGGCCGACGGAGCCGCCTTCGCCGCGGGAACGGAGACCGCCCCTTCCGTCCTCCAGCGAGCGGTGACGGGGCATGCGGGAACCGGTGGCACGGGAGGGAGCGGCCACGCCGTCCAGCGGGCCCGGCACGGTTCGTCGTCGAACTCGGCGGGCCGCCAGTCCCAGCGGCGTCAGCGCGTGCGGGTCAAGGACCTGCGGTACGCCGAATACCTCGTGAGCCCCAATTGGGGGCCCACGCTCGGCAGCCGTGGCGGTGGCAGCTGGGCCAACGCCGTGCTGGGCCCGCTCAGCCTGCTGAACGTGCGCTCCAATTCCAATGCCCGGCTCCCCGCGGCCATCGACGACGCCCGGGAGGCGTATCCGCAGCTGACGTTCATCGCGGGGCACCTGCTCAACGAGTGCTTCGGCGGACCGGGCCAGCGGTCGAAGAACCTCACCATCCTGCTCTCCGGCGCGAACGGCGCCCACAAGGGGTACGACGATCCCCTCAAGAACGCGGTGGAGGACATGCGGCAGGTCTACGAACTGCTTTCCGACCTCTACCTCCCCATCGACACCCTCAGGTTCGGTATCGAAACGACGGTCACCGCCTCCGCGTCGCAGGGTTACGCGTGGTCCGACAAGGACTATCCCCAGAAGTACATATCCGAGTACCTGCACTGCGTGGCCCGGATCCACGGCGCCGAGCAGGTGTGGGACTGGATCGACCAGGCGGAGCAGCAGGACCCCGGCAACCGGGATTGGCAGCAGGTCGCCGCGTACCTGCGCCGGGTGGAGGCCTGGGTGGCCCAGGCGAACCAGCACCAGATCATCACCAACACCCCCGGTGCCCCCCTCCTGGCGCTCTAGACGTTGCTCGTCCGGGCCCCGTCGGCGCGGGGCCCGGTCACGACGCCGCGGAGCCCACCGGCAGCGTCACCTCGAAGCGGCAGCCGCCGGGCACGTTGTGGACGGCGGTACGGCCGGCGTGGGCCTCCACGATGCCCCGTACGATCGCCAGCCCCAGCCCCGCCCCGGCCCCCGCCGGGCGCCCGGCCGCGGCCCCCGCGACCGCCCCCGCCGCGGGCACCGGCGTACGGGCCGCCGCGCCCCGCCAGCCCGTGTCGAACACCCTCGGCAGGTCCTCCGCCGGGATCCCGCCGCAGCCGTCGGTCACCGACAGCACCACGACCCCGTCGTCCGCCCCGGTATCGGCGGCGATGGCGACGGTGCCGTCGGCCGGCGTGTGCCGGATCGCGTTGACCAGCAGGTTCGCCAGGACCCGGGACATCTCCTTGGCGTCGACCTCCACCGGCACCCGCTCCACCTCCTCCCCCACCAGCCGGACCCCGTGCTCCCGCGCCAGCGGGTCGACCCCGGACAGCGCCTCCGCGACGAGGTCGTACAGCGACATCCGGCTCGGGCTCAGGGCCAGCGCCCCCGCGTGGATGCGCGACAGTTCGAACAGGTCCCCGACCATCGTGTTGAGCCGCTCCACCTCGGTGCGGATCTGCCGGTGGTAGCGGCCGGGATCGGCGGCCATCCCGTCCTCCAGCGCCTCCGACATCGCCCGCAGCCCGGCCAGCGGGGTCCGCAGGTCGTGCGAGATCCAGGCGACCAGCTCCCGCCGCGAGGCCTCCAGCGCCCGCTCCCGCTCGCGCGAGGCGGCCAGCCGGTCGCTGGTCGCCGCGAGTTCCCGGGACAGCGCGTCCAGTTCGGCGGTGGTCTGTCCGGGCGGCGCGGCGAACCGGCCGCCGTCACCGAAGTCCCGTGCGGCCAGGGAGAGTTCCCGGCTCCGCGCCACCACCCACCGGCCCAGCAGCAGCGCGGTGGCCAGCGAGACCACCGCCGCCATCGCCACCACCAGGGTGACCACGCCGAGGTCGTGCGGGGACAGGAACATGGCCTCGGCGACGGCCAGCGTCCCGGCCAGCATGGCGGTGACCGTCACCCCGGCGATCACCGCGAGGGAGACGGCGACCGAGCGGCGCCGCACGAGGCGCAGCACCCCCGCCCCCAGCACCCCCGCGCACGCGGCCCCGCCGAGCGCGAACAGCGCGATGAGCAGCACGTCCTTCACGCCGCCACCGCCCCGCCGGGCTCGAAGCGGTAGCCGACGCCCCACACCGTCTGGATCAGCCTCGGGCTGCCCGGATCCCGCTCGATCTTGGCGCGCAGTCTGCGTACGTGCACGGTCACCGTCGACAGGTCCCCGAAGTCCCAGCCCCACACCTCGCGCATCAGTTCCTCCCGCCCGTGCGCCCGCCCGGGATGCCGCAGGAAGTGCGCGAGGAGGTCGAACTCCCGCAGGGTGAGGGCGAGTTCCGCTCCGTCGCGGGTGGCCCGGTGCGTCGCGGGGTCGAGCGAGAGCCCGGCACCGGTCAGCGGCGCGGGCACGGCGGCGGCGGCCGCGGCCCGGCTGCGCCGCAGGACGGAGGTGACCCTCAGGACCAGCTCGCGCGGGCTGAACGGCTTGGTGACGTAGTCGTCCGCACCGACCTCCAGGCCGGTGATCCGGTCGTCCTCGTCGCCCCGCGCGGTCAGCATGATCACGGGTACGGGTCCGCCCGCGCGCAGCCGCCGGCAGACCTCCAGCCCGTCGATCCCGGGCAGCATCAGGTCGAGGACGACCAGGTCCGGGCGGGCCCGTCCGGCGGCTTCGAGGGCGGCGGGGCCGTCGCCCGCCTCCTCCACGTCGAACCCGGCCCCGCGCAGGTATCCGGCGACGACCTCGGAGACGGTCGGGTCGTCGTCGACGACGAGGATCCGCGCGGGCGCCGTTTCGCGCGGGGGTGCCGTCTCGCGCGCGGGCGCCTCTTCCATGCTGTTCATGCCCACAGCCTCCCATCCGCCGCCCGCCACCGGACCCCCGCCCGGGCCCTCCGGGGGTGACGTCCGCGTTTCGTAAGGAGCGCGGAACCCCGTTCGGGGCCCGGCGTTCCTACGGTGAGAACGTGACCGTGACCGTGAGTGTTGATGTCGTCCTGCCCTGTCTGAACGAGGCCGAGGCCCTGCCCTGGGTGCTCGCCCGCATTCCTCCCGGCTGGCGGGCCCTGGTCGTGGACAACGGGTCCACCGACGGCTCGGCGGAGATCGCCCGCTCCCTGGGCGCCACGGTGGTGACCGAGTCCCGGCGCGGGTTCGGCGCCGCCTGCCACGCGGGGCTGCTCGCCGCGCGGGCGGAGGTCGTGTGCTTCTGCGACTGCGACGCCTCCCTGGACCCCGGGCTGCTGACGGGCTTCGTGGCCGCCGTGGCCGCCGGCGAGGCGGACCTGGTGCTGGGGCGGCGCAGGCCCCGGGGCCTGCGCGACTGGCCCGCGCACGCCCGGGTGGGGAACCTGGTGCTGGCCCGGCTGCTGCGCCGCCGGACCGGGCTGCCGCTGCGCGACCTGGGTCCGCTGCGCGCGGCCCGGCGGGCCGGCCTGCTGGGCCTGGAACTGTCGGACCGTCGCTCGGGGTACCCGCTGCAGATGGTGGTGCGGGCCGCGGACGCGGGCTGGCGGGTACGGGAGGTGGACGTGCCGTACCTGCCGCGCGCCGGGAAGTCGAAGGTGACCGGCACCTGGCGGGGCACCTGGCAGGCCGTCCGCGACATGAGCCGGGTACTGGCGGAACCCGCCGCGTCCGCCGCCCCTGACCGCGCCTCCGCCGGGGGGACCCGGTGAAGACGACCCTGCTGGTGATCGCGAAGGAACCCCTGCCGGGCCGGGTCAAGACCCGGCTCACCCCGCCGTTCACCCCGGCCGAGGCGGCCGCCCTGGCCGAGGCCTCGCTGGCCGACACCCTGGCCGCCGTCGCCGCGACGCCCGCCGCGCGGAGGGTCCTCGTGCTCGACGGGCGGCCCGGTCCCTGGCTGCCGTCCGGCTTCGAGGTGCTCCCGCAGTCGGCGGGGACCCTGGACGAGCGTCTCGCGGCGGCCTTCGGGGCCTGCTCCGGGCCCGCGCTGCTGATCGGCATGGACACCCCGCAGGTCACGCCCGCGCTGCTGACCGTCGACTGGGACGGGTACGACGCCTGGTTCGGGCCCGCCGTGGACGGCGGCTTCTGGGCCCTGGGCCTCGCCGAGCCCGACCCCGCGCTGCTGCGCGGGGTGCCGATGTCGGTGGCGCGGACGGGCGCCGTCCAGTACGCGCGACTGCGGGCGGCCGGGCTGCGGACCGGCCGGCTCCCGCTGCTGCGGGACGTGGACACGGCCGAGGACGCCCGGCTGGTGGCGGCTTCGGCTCCGGCGGGGGCGTTCGCGGCCCGGCTGGCCGCCCTGCCCGGCGGGGCGCCGGCGGTGCGGGGGTGACCGCCGCCGCGGCCTGGACGGCCGACGACCCGTACTCCCTCGCGCTGCGCAGCGGCCGGGGTCCCCTGTTCCTGCGGCGCGGGGACGGCTGGCTGTTGCCGCTGGAGGTGGAGCGCTGGTGCGAGGCCCCCGACGACGCGGACCGGACCGTGCTGGGGCGCTGCCGCGGGACGGTGCTCGACATCGGCTGCGGCCCCGGGCGGCTGGTGGCGGCCCTGGCCGCCCGGGGCCACCGGGCGCTGGGCATCGACGTGAGCCCGGAGGCGGTGGCCCGTACGGCCCGCGCGGGCGGCAGCGCCCTGCGCCGGTCGGTCTTCGACTCCCTGCCGGGCGAGGGGCGTTGGGGCACGGCCCTGCTGATCGACGGGAACATCGGCATCGGCGGCGACCCGGCGGCCCTGCTGGGACGGATGGCCGAGGTCCTCGCCGCCTCGGGGTCGCTGATCGTGGAGTGCGAGGAGGTGGAGGTGGACGAGCGCTGCGAGGTCCGGGTCGCGGACGGCCGCGGCGCGCTGGGCACGCCCTTCACCTGGGCCCGCGTCGGTGCCGCCGCGCTGACCGCGCTCGCCGGGGCGCAGGGGTGGGTCCGCACGGACCACTGGACGGTCGCCGGCCGCGTGTTCGTGGAGCTGCGGCGCCCCGGGAGGACGCTTCCGCGGCCCTCGGACCGCCGGTCGGAGCGGGCGGTGGGCCGCTGAACCGTACGCGGCTGAACGGTCCGGTGCCGACCGGTACCGACCGGCGCCGTGTCCGCGCCGGCGCCGGCGCGGCCGCCCGCGGTCCGGGTCCGCGGGCGATCGCGCCGGGCCGGGCCGCGTCCGCGCCGGGCCAGCCGGATCCCGGGCCGTTCCTCCTGTTCGGCGGCGTGCGTTGGACTTTCCGCCGATGGCGTCCGGCGGCCATGGTCCGGACCGCGCATTGCGCGCGGAGGTACCGGCGGATTGGATCGACCGGATCGAGACGGCGGGACCGCTGCCCGGCGTCGACCGGGGGGAAGCGCATGACCACCGTGCCCGACGGCCACACGCCCTGGCCCGAGGAGTTCGTCGACCGCTATTGGGCGGCCGGGCACTGGCGTGGCAACACGCTGGACAACCTGCTGCGCGACTGGGCCCGGCAGTACGGACCGCGCACCGCGCTCGTGCACGGCGACACCCGCCTCACGTACGCGCAGCTGAACCGGCGCGTGGACCGCATGGCGGCCGGAATCCGGCTGCTCGGCCTGCGGCCCGGCCAACGGGTCGTCGTCCAGCTGCCGAACGTTCCCGAGTTCGTCGTCACGGCGTTCGCGCTGATGCGCGCCGGCGTGGTCCCCGTGTTCTGTCCGGTCCCGTACCCCGCGGACGGGGTCTCGCGCCTCGTCCGGCTCACCGAGGCAGTCGGCTACGTCGCCCCGTCGGCCTACCGGGGTTTGGACCACAGGGCGATGGCCGAGGGGATCGCGGCCCGAGAACCCTTCCTGCGGCGGGTCTTCACCCTCGAAACGCCGGACTCCCCCGCCCCGTACGGCGGCGGTTTCACGACCGACCCGGTGGGCTGCCACTACGTCCCGCTGGGCTCCGTCGACGCCCCGCCCGGCCCGGCGCTCGCGCGGGGCGCGGACCGGGTGGCCCTCATGTTCCTCTCCGGCGGCAGCCGCGCGACGCCCGGACTCGTTCCGCGCACCCACGACGACTACGTCTACCAGGCGCGGGCCGCCGCCGAGCTGGTGTCGCTGACCTCGGACGACGTGTACCTGGCCGCCCTGCCCGCCGGGGCCGACTTCGCCTTCGGCTGCCCCGGGGTCGTCGGGACGCTCTCCGTCGGCGGCACGGTCGTCCTGGTCGAGGACCCGGGGCCCGCCACGTGCCTCCCGGTCGTCGAACGGGAGCGGGTCACCGTCACGTCGCTGTCGCCCGCCACCGTCCGGCTCTGGCTCGACGCACCCGGCCCGGCCCGTTGCGACACGAGCAGTCTGCGCCTGGTGCAGGTCGGCGGCGCGCCCCCGGAGCGGGAGACCGCCGAACGGATCGGCTCCGCCTGGGGCGCTCGCCCGCAGCAGGTCCTCGGCATGCCCGAGGGGCTGCTGGTCCTGACCCGGCCCGACGATCCCGACGAGACCGTGCTCACCACGCAGGGCCGCCCGCTCTCGCCCGACGACGAGATCCGCCTGGTCGGCGCCGACGGCGAGGACGTGCCCGACGGGGAGCCCGGCGAACTCCTCGTCCGGGGCCCGTACACCGTGCGGGGCTACTACCGGGCGCCCCACGAGAACGCCCGCGCCTTCACCGCCGACGGCCGCTTCCGCACCGGCGTTCGCGCGCGGCGCACCCCGGACGGCAACCTGGTGGTGACCGGACCCGACCCGGAGGCACCGGGCGGCGACACCGGCCCGCGAGACCGTCCGGCAGGATGACGTCATGACCAGTACACGACACAACGTCGGCTCGGGCTCGCCCCTGGAGCCCGAGATCGGCTTCTCCCGGGCGGTGCGCGTCGGCCCGTACGTGGCGGTCGCCGGCACCGCCCCCATCGGGGACGACGGCGCCACCGTCGGACCGGGTGACGTCCACGCCCAGACCGTGCGCTGCCTGGAGATCGCCGAACGGGCGCTGGAGGCCGCCGGGGCCTCGCTGGAGGACGTCGTCCGCACGCGCGTCATGCTCACGGACGTCACGACGTGGCGGGAGGCGGCGCGGGCGCACGGGGAGCGGTTCGCCTCGGTCCGGCCGGTGACCACCTTCGTCGAGGTGTCCCGCTTCATCGACCCCGCCTGGCTGGTCGAGGTGGAGGTCGACGCCGTCCTCCCCTAGGCCGTCCCTTCCGGATCTTGCCCGGCCGCTCAGACCCGTTCGAAGACGTGCGTGTGGCCGATCGACGTGAAGCCGCGCCTGGCGTACCACGTGCGCGGCCAGTCCTGGGTGTCGGCGATCAGGAAGCGGATGCCGCACCCCGCGTCGGCGGCCCGGCGCAGGGCCGTGTCCAGGACCGCTCCGGCGTGCCCGCGGCCGAGGTGGGCCTCGGCGGTGACCAGGTCCTCGATCTGGGCCGTGCCCGTCCGCGGGTCGGCGTAGAGGTCGGCCCAGGAGGCGATCTCGCCCTCGCCGGTGCGGGAGCCTATGAACCGTACGGACTCGGCGCCGCGGCGACGGGCACCGCGCTGGTCGACGAGGGCACGGACGGTCTCCTCCCCGGCCTCCGGCAGGAAGCCCCGCCAACGCCGGGTCAGCGGGGCCCGCAGCGCGTCGAGTTCCACCTCCCGGGCGTGCGCACCGTCCGGGACGGACCCGGTGTGCAGCATGACGAGGTAGGACGAGTGCGTGTACCCGGCCCGGGTCAGCCACGGCCCGCAGGCCGCCGCGGTGACGTCGTCGAAGACGGAGACCATCCGGTGCCCCAGGTGACCCAGGAGTTCCTCGGCCCGTGCGGGCAGCGCCCCGGGGTCGACGGCCCGCTCGACCACGATCTGGTTGGCGGACCAGGTGCGGGCGAAGGCGTCGTCGAGGGCGGCGAACCCGCCCGGGAACTCGACGGTCCGCGCCGCCTGACGGCGTGCGAAGGCGGTCAGGAAGGCCCTGACCCGCGGGAGCTCGGTGCCCGGTTCGATCGGCTGCGGCTGCGGCTGCTGCGTGTGCTGCGTCGGCTCGGTCGGCATGGGCCGAGCCTAGGCACCGGGTCCCCGCCGCCGCCCCCGATTTTCCGCCTGCCGGCGTCCGGCCCCTCCCGGCCCGCCACCGGTCCGTGTTCCGGTGTCCGGGCGGCCGCGGGCCCGTCGGCGCGGGGCGGTCACGACGGCGGCGACGACGGTGACCGCCGCCACCGCGCCCAGCACGATCAGCAGGTTCCTCCCGTACGGCAGCGGCAGGGCCGTCGGGTTGGCCGGGACCCCCGGCCGCAGGAGCGCGGGCAGCGTGACGAGCACCAGCACGCTGCCGGTGATCAGCCCACCGCGTACGGGTCCCCGCGCGGGCGCCGCGGCGAGGAGCAGTCCGGCGGCCAGTACGAGCGGGGCGATGACCCCGTCGTGCAGGACGAGCGAGCCGCCGAGCCAGACGAGCACGTCCATCGGGTCGGGCAGGTCGGCCACCAGCCGGCCCCCGACCGCGATCAGGAGCAGCCCGAGCGCGCCCAGAACGCAACGGAAGGCCTTCACAGCACCTCCAGCAGGGTGACCCACTTGGTCTGCAGCACCCCGGGCCGGTTGGGCGCGATGATCCGCGCCGGGTAGCCGTGGTCGGGAGACAGCACCTGCCCGTTGAGTTCCAGCGCGAGCAGGGTGAGCGGGTCCTCGGCGTGGTCCCGTCCCATCTCCATGACGCGGTAGGCGCCGCCGGTCTCCATCGAGGTGACGCGCAGCCCGGCGCCCGGCGGTGCCCCCGCGCGGGCGAGCAGGTCGCGGATCCGTACCCCGCTCCAGGCCGCCTGGGCGCTCCAGCCCTCCACACAGGCGATCGGCAGGTCGGCCCGCACCTGTGGCAGGGCGCGCAGTTGGGGGAGCGTCAGCGTGTACGGGCGGGGGCCGCGCACCTCCAGCCGCCAGTCGCGCAGCCGGTCGGGCCCGATCCCGGCCGCGGCGGCCGTCCGGTTGACGGGCAGGCCCTGGGGCCCGTGGCCGGGGTGCCGGGGTCCCAGCAGGTCGAGGAAGGCCAGCGGGGTGAAGGACTGGCCGGCGGTGGTCACCGTGACCGCGCCGACGGCGGCGGCCGTACCGAGGAGCAGCGAACGCCGGTCCGGCCCGTCCGCGGCGGGCAACAGGCGGGTGCCGGGCGAGCGCGCGGTCCAGTGGTCCCTGATCTCGGGGGCCTTGACGGCGATGTGCAGCAGGATGGACCCGGTCACGACCCAGCCGAGGGCGAAGTGCGTCTCGACGAAGCCGAACGGCCAGGGGTACCACTGCACGATGTTGAGGAGTCCGGAGGCGACCTCCAGTACGGCGGTCGCGACCAGGACGGCCACCGACAGCCGCTCCAGGGCGTGCCGTACGCCGCGCACGGGCGGCCACTCGAAGAGCCGGGGGTAGACGGTCCACAGCTTGACGAGGAGCAGCACGATCGCGGCGAGCCCGGAAGCGATGTGCAGGCCCTGGGTGAGCCGGTAGCCCCAGGCGGGCCGGGTGGGGAGGGAGTCGGCGGCCCAGGCGGGCGGGTGCTGGAGGTAGTGGCTGATCAGACCGGTCACGAAGCAGACGGCGAAGGCGGCGGCGAGCGGGCGGCCGACGGCGGTGGCGGTGCGGGCGTCGTGCAGGCGGCCGGAGGAACCGGGCGGGCGCACGACCGCCAGGGCCGCCTTCGCCCGGCCGAACGCCCCCTGCGCGGGCGGCTCCGGTCCGGGGTCGTCGGCGAAGTCGTGCGCGCGGGCGTTCGCGGGGCCGTCCGTGGGCGACGGGTCACAGGGCGGTGGGGGGTCGGAAGTCATGCTCCCCATCACACCGTCCCGGGGGCCCGGCACGGGCCGTTCGGCACCTTACGAAACGCGGACGTCCGGCCCGGTCAGGGGCCTTGCGGCGGCCCGCGCTGCCAGGCTGGCGACCATGGACCACCCCCGCCTCCGCCCCCGTCCGGGCCCCCGCCCCCGCGCCGCCGCCCGCATCCCGGTCGCCGTGACCGCGCTGCTGCTCACCGCGCTGACCGGCGTGCTCGTCGCCGCGGTCCGCTACGACTACGACGCGTACTTCACCGACCCGGCCGGGCTCCTCCCCTGGTACGCCGCCGCCTGGGCCCTGTTCGGGGCGGCCGTGTGGTCGCTGCGCCGGGTGCCGGCCCGCCGCGTGGTCCCCCTGGTGCTGGCCGGGGCGCTGGCGGTGGCCGGGGCGGGGCTCGCCGCGCCGCCGCTGACCAGTACCGATTCCTTCCGCTACGCCTGGGACGGCCGGGTCCAGGCCGCCGGGACCTCCCCGTACGACCGCGCCCCCGCGGATCCGGCGCTGCGGCCCCTGCGCGACGGCTGGCTCTTCCCCCACACCCCCTCCGCCTGCGCCGGACCCGCCCGGGTCATCGTCGAGCCGGGGGTCTGCACCCGGATCAACCGGCCCGCCGTGCACACCATCTACCCGCCCGTCGCGGAGGGGTACTTCGCCCTGGTGCACTTCCTCTCCCCGCCCGGCGTGCGCCACAAGGCGCTCCAGGTCGGCGGGGCCCTGACGGCGTTCGCGGTGACCGTGGCACTGCTGCTGATCCTGCGGCGCCGGGGCGCGGACCCCCGTACGGCGGCCTGGTGGGCGTGGTGTCCGGCGGTGGCGGTGGAGGCGGTGAACAACGCGCACGTGGACGGGCTCGCCGTGCTGCTGTCGGTGGCCGCGCTGGGGGTGGTGGTGCGCCGACGGGCCCTGGGCGGGGCCCTGTTCGGCCTGGCTGTGGCGGCGAAGCTGCTGCCCGCGGTCCTGCTGCCGGGCGCGCTGGCCGGCGTACGGCGGTGGCGGGACGCGGCGGTGCTGCTGCTGCCGGCGGCGGCGGTGGTGGGGCTGGCGTACCTGCCGTACGTGCTGTGGTCGCGCTCGTCGGTCTTCGGCTACCTGGGCGGCTACGCCGAGGAGGAGGGCTACGGGGATCCGGGCGCGGGCGGCCGGTACGCGCTGCTGCGGCTGGTGCTGCCGGACGCGTGGGCGGTCCCGGCGGTGGTGGCCGGGATGCTCGCGGTGGTGGCGTACGTCTGGTGGCGCGGGGATCCCGAACGGCCGTGGAGCGGGGCCCTGCTGGTGACGGGGACGGCCTTCCTGCTGATGACCCCGGGGTACTCCTGGTACGCGCTGCTGCTGGTGGCCCTGGTGGCGCTGGACGGCCGGGCCGAGTGGCTGGGGGTGGCGGTCGCCGGGGCGGTGGTGTACGTGGGCCGGGTGCCGTTGGGCGCGGCGACCGTGGAGGTGGCGTACGGGCTGGCGGGCGCGGCGGTGCTGGCCGGCTGGGCGCTGCGCCGGCGCTCCGGGGCCCGGGACGGAGAGGGGTCTCGTCCCGGGCCGCGGAGCGGGCGGGTGGGCGGTGGTCAGCCGATGTGGAAGGAGTCCCCGTAGACCTTCCAGTCCAGCGGGGTGTTGAGGTTCAGGTTGCCCTTCTTCAGGAAGACCCGCTGCGCGGTGTCGACGCGGCTGGTGTCGCTGTGCGCCTCCTCCTGCTTCATCGCCCAGACGCGGGCGTCGAGGAAGGCGTTCAGCCAGGTGGTCTCGTTGCCGCCCTGGGCCGGGGGCTTGGCCTTGGTCAGGGCCCGCTTGCGGATGTTGCGGAAGCTGGTGGAGTCGCTGCCGTCGCCGTGCATGACGATGGCGTCGTAGTAGATGAACTGGCCGAGGGTGCCGACGCCGTCGCTCTTGCCCTGGCCGACCGCGGGGTTGAAGTAGACGCGGTCGCGCTCGTGGTCCTGCGCCTTCTTGAACTCGCTGTCGGCGGCGGCCTTGGCCCAGTCCTTGGTGAAGTTGGGGTCGAGGCCGGCGTGCGAGTCGCCGCCGTTGACCTTGCGCAGGGCGGGCAGGTACTTGGCGAGCACGTTGCCGGGCTTGACCTGCGTGTAGTACTCGACGAGGTCGAGCATGTCGCCGGTGCCGGAACAGAAGCCGATGATGCCGGCGGTGTAGCCGCGCCCGTCGCGTATGTCCTCGATGTACTTGTACTGCGCCTTCCAGTCCAGCGAGGAGTTCTCCGCGCTGGAGACGATCTGCATGGCGATGTCCTTCTTCGCCGGGTCGTCGAGCCCGGTCGCCGCCGCGGCGGCGGGGGCCGCCGCCGGTGCCGCCGCCGGTGCGGCGGTGGCGTGTGCGGCGACGGGCGCGGCGAGGAGCGCGGCGCCGAGCAGAGCGCCGATCGTCATGGTCTTGCGGCGGGGAGTGAACACAGGGCCTCCGTACGGTGGTTGAGCCTGTCCCGGCTCCATTAGGAAACTTTCCTACCAGACATCCGGGGTTGCCGACACCCCCCGGGAAAGAAGTCCGGAGGAGACCAATCCGCTCGGGCGGCGGCTCCGAAGTCCTCCATGACCGACGCCGCCACCGCCCCGGAGGACCGCCATGACCCGTACGCGACGCCGCCCCGCAGGTCACGGCCGGAGGGGGCGCGCGTGAGGCGGCCGATCCCCTTCGGCGCACCGCAGGAACGGTCCGCCCCCGACCTCCCCGGAATCATGGAGCACGTCGCCCGCGGCGATCAGGACGCCTTCGCCGCGCTCTACGACGTGATCGCGGGCCCCGTCCACGGGATCGTCGTCAAGGTCCTGCGGGACCGGGCGCAGTCCGAGGAGGTCACCCAGGAGGTGCTGATCGAGGTCTGGCGACAGGCCCCGCGCTACCGCCCCGACAAGGGCACCGTCATGACCTGGGTGCTGACCATCGCGCACCGGCGCGCGGTGGACCGGGTCCGCTCGGCACAGGCCGCGACCGCCCGCGAACAGGACACGGCGGCGCGCGAACACGCCCGCCCCTACGACGAGGTGAGCGAGCAGGTGGAGATCCGGCTGGAGGGGGAACAGGTGCGCCGCTGCGTGCGCGGGCTGACCGAACTCCAGCGCCAGGCCGTCAGCCTGGCCTATTACGGGGGGCTGACGTACCGGGAGGTCGCCGAGACCCTCCACACCCCGCTGCCCACGGTCAAGACACGGCTGCGCGACGGGCTGATCCGGCTGCGCGACTGCATGGGGGTCACGGCATGAGCCGCACGAGAACCGGCGCCGAGCAGCTGCACGCGCTCTCCGGGGCCTACGCCCTGAACGCGCTGGACCGGGGCGAACGGGACGCGTTCGAACGGCACTTGGAACGGTGCCCGCAATGCGCGCAGGACGTGCGGGAGTTCGCGGCGACGGCCGCCCGGCTCGGCGCGGGCGTGGCGCTGCCCGCCCCGCCGGGGATGCGGGCGGCGGTCCTGGGGGGCATCGACGGGGTCCGGCAGCTGTCGCCGGCCCGCCGGGGCATCGCCACCCTGCGCCGGCGCGCGCTGCCGCTGGCGCTCGCCGCCTGCCTCACCGGGGTGCTGGCCCTGGGCGGGACCGCGGTGTGGGAACACCAGCGGGCCCGCCAGTCGGCGGAGGCGCTCCAGGACCTGACGGCGGTACTGGCCGCGCCGGACGCCCGTACGGTGATCAGGCGGTCGGCGTCCGGCGCCACGGCGACGGTGGTGGCGTCCCCGTCCCGGGACCGGGCGGCCTTCCTCGGCTCCGGGCTGCCGGCGGCCCCGGAGGGGCGGACCTACCAGCTGTGGCTGGCCGACGGGGGCACGATGCGGCCGGCGGGGCTCATGGGCGGCGACGGCGCGACCGTCCTGACGGCTCCCCTGGGCCGCGCGACGGCAGTCGGCCTGACCCTGGAACCCGCGGGCGGCTCCCCCGCCCCGACCAGCCCCCCGCTGATGCTCCTCCCCCTCCCCCGCTGACGGCCGCCCGCCCGGCGCGGGGCGGGCCACCGCGGGGGGGGCGGGCCACGGCGCGCGGGGCGGGCGGGACTCTGGCACATGCGGGCGGGTACGGGGCATCCTTGCGCACATGCGGCCCCGATCGGCCGCAGAAGCTCTCATGTACGCCCCGCCACCCGGGCCCCCGGCCCGCCCGCACCGACAGCAGGAGGCGCCGATGGCCCTCGTCGTGATCCGCCACGCACCCGCGCCCGCCCCCGACCCGCTCGCCCCCGCCCTGGACACCGGTGCGCCGTCGGGTCCGGAGATCCGGCGCTGTGACCCGTGGTCGGGGGATCCGCTCCCGGCCGGGCTCAAGGGCATCGAGGGCCTGGTGCTGACCGGGGACACCCCGGAGGCACTCCCCCTGCTGCGGGAGGCGCTGGCCGCGGAGGTGCCGGTGCTGGCCCTCGGGGGCGGGGCGGAGCTGCTGGCCCGCGCGGCGGACGGATCACCGACGCCCGCACCCCGGGCCCCGGAAGCCGCCGATCCGCTGCTCGGCGGCGGCGACGGAGCCCCGCGGGGAAGTGCGGGAGGCGGCCCGCGAGGAGCCGGGGAGGAGGGTCCGGACGGGGCTGACGGCCGCCCCGCACCGGCCCCGGCGTTCCGGGTCGGCGGCAGCGCGTGGGGGCTCGCGGCCCCGCCGGAGGGCGACGGGGCCGGTGGGTTGATCGGGCGGTTCGCGGCGCTGGTGGCCGGGCGGGCCGAGCACACCGCCACCCGGGCCTTCTTCACCCCGCGCGCCGACGCCTGGGAGGAGCGCTTCGCCCACCAGACCCCGGCCTACGAGGCGGCCGTGTCCCGGATGGGCCTCGCGGCGGGCCAGACCGCGCTCGACCTCGGCTGCGGCAGCGGCCGTGCGCTGCCCGCGCTGCGCGGGCTGGTCGGCCCCTCGGGCACGGTCCTCGGCGTCGACCTCACGCCCGCCATGCTCACGGCGGCCGCCCGCGAGGGCCGGACCGGCCCGGGGCGCCTGCTGCTGGTCGCCGACTGCGCGCGGCTCCCGCTGGCCGCCGGGGCGGTGCACGGCATTTTCGCCGCCGGCCTGCTGGACCACCTGCCGAAGCCGCGCACCGCGCTCGCCGAGTGGGCCCGGGTGTCCGCGCCCGGCGGGGAGCTGCTGCTGTTCCACCCTTCGGGCCGGGCCGAACGCGCCGCCCGCCACGGCCGCCCGGTCAGCCCCGACGACCCCCTGGCCGAGCCCAACCTCCGCCCGGCCCTGGAGGCGACGGGCTGGCGTCTCGCGGAGTACGAGGACGCCCCGGACCACTTCCTGGCCCGGGCCCGGCGCCCCTGATCGGGCTCCTGGGCCCGGCGCCCCTGATCGGGTTCCCGGGGCGGCGGCTCAGGTTCCCGGGGCGGCGGCCGGATCCGCGGGCAGGTTCAGCTGCCAGGAGACGCCGAAGCGGTCGTTGAGCCAGCCGAACCGGGGGCTGAAGCCGTACGAGTCCAGGGGCATCAGCTCCTCGCCCCCTTCGGCGAGGGCCCCGTAGAGGCGGTCGATCTCGGCGACGCTCCCGCACTCCACGAAGAGCGACACGGCGGGGGTGAAGCCGAAGGCGTGCTTGACGTGGCTGTCGATGCACATGAGGCGCTGGCCGGCGAGCGAGAAGGTGGCCTTCACCACCGTGCCCTCCTCGCCGGGTCCGTCGGCCCCGTATCGGGTGATGTCGAGGATCCCGGAGTCCTCGAACAGCGAGGTGTAGAGGGTCATCGCCTCTTCCGCCCTGCCCTCGAACATCAGGAACGGGGTGATCTTGTGTGACAGCGAGGCCATCGTGCCCGCCTTCCGCGTGGTGGTGGGAGCCGTTCGCCCCGAGGCTAGGACACCCCTGTGACACCGGCCACGCGGTCCGCGGGTGCGCGCCCGGTCAGAGCCAGCCGTTGCGCCGGAACCCGCGGTGGATGACGAAGCAGGCGGCCGCCATCACGGCGACCACGATCGGGTAGCCGTAGGTCCAGTGCAGTTCGGGCATGTTGTCGAAGTTCATGCCGTAGACCCCGCAGACCATGGTCGGGACGGCGACGATCGCCGCCCAGGCGGTGATCTTGCGCATGTCCTCGTTCTGGGCGACCGTCACCTGCGCGAGGTGCGCCTGCAGGACGGAGTCGAGGAGGCCGTCGTAGGCGTTGATCTGCTCGGTGGCGCGCAGCAGGTGGTCGCAGACGTCGCGGAAGTAGGCGCGGGCCTCGGCCGGGATGACCGGTATCGGCTCCGTGGCGAGGTGCTGGAGCGGTCGGCCGAGCGGCGCCACCGCCCTGCGCAGCTCGAGGAGTTCGCGCTTGAGCTGGTAGATCCGGCCCGCGTCGCCGCGCGCTCCGTGCTCGCTGAACACGGCCGTCTCGACGGCGTCCATGTCGTTCTGCACGGCGTCGGTGACGGCCACGTAGTCGTCGACGACGTGGTCCGCGATGGCGTGCAGCACCGCCGCCGGGCCCTTGGCCAGCTGCTCCGGCTGCGCCTCCAGGGACTCCCGGACGGGGCCGAGGGTGCCGCGGCCGCCGTGCCGGATGGTGATCACGAAGTCCCCGCCGACGAAGGCCATCAGCTCGCCGGTCTCGACGACCTCGCTGGTCGCCGTCAGTTCCTCGTGCTCGACGTAGCGCACGGTCTTGAAGACGGCGAAGAGGGTGTCGTCGTAGCGCTCCACCTTGGGGCGCTGGTGGGCGTTGACGGCGTCCTCGACGGCGAGCGGGTGCAGCCCGAACAGTTCCGCGAGTCCGGCGAGTTCCGCCTGGGACGGCTCGTGCAGGCCGATCCAGACGAAGCCGTCGCCCGTCTTGCGGACCCGGCGCAGCGCCTCCTCCACCTCGGCGCAGTCCTCCTGGCGGATGCCCTCGCGGTAGACGAGGCAGTTGACGACGGCGCTGCCGAGCGGGGAGCGGGCGGGGTGGCTGAGGTCGACGGCCCGCCGGTAGCCGCGTCGAACGGCCCGGCGCAGGTTGCTGAACATGGACAAGGACGTACTCCCCTTCGGCGGATCAGCGGCCAGTCTGCCACCGCGGAACCGGTCCGCCCGCTCACACCGGCCGCAGGGCCTCCTGCGCGCTCTCGGCGACCACCCGCGCGACGAGGGCCAGCGCGGGCGAGTCCAGCTTCCACTGCTGCCAGTACAGCGGTACGTCCAGCGGACGCTCGGGGGCCAGCTCCAGCAGCCGCCCGGAACGGATCAGGGGATCCGCCTGCGTCTGCGGCACCAGCCCCCACCCGAGCCCGGCGGCCACCGCGTCCCGGAAACCCTCCGAGGTCGGCACGTGGTGCCGGGCCCGGGAGGCACCCGCGGCACCGGCCGTCAGCCCCCGCACGAAGGCGTCCTGGAGTTCGTCCCGCCGGTCGAACACGATCAGCGGGGCCTCGCACAGGTCCCGCGCCGGCGCTCCCGTCAGGTACCGGGCGGCGAAGCCGGGGCTGGCCACCGCCAGGTACCGCGCGAGGCCCAGCGCCCGCACCGTGCAGCCCGCGACCGGGTCCGGCGAGGAGGTGACGGCCGCCATCACCTGGCCCTCGCGCAGCAGCGCCGTCGTATGGCCCTCGTCCTCGCGGTACAGCTCGAAGCAGACCGGCGGGTCCTGCGGCACCCGGGTGAGCGCGGGCAGGAACCAGGTGGCGAGGGAGTCCGCGTTCACCGCCATCGGCAGCCGCACCGGGCCGAGTCCGTCGGCGGCACCCATCCCCAGCTCGGCCCGCGCGTCGCGCTCCAGGCGGGCCAGCTGCCGGGCGAAGCGGATCACCACCTCCCCCGACTCGGTCGGCCGCACCGGCTTGGTCCGCATCAGCAGCACCCGCCCGGTGCGCTGCTCCAGGGACTTCACCCGCTGGCTGACGGCGGAGGGGGTCACGTGCAGGGCGGAGGCCGCGGCGTCGAAGGTGCCCTCGTCGACGACCGCGAGCAGGGTCCGCACCTGTTCGAGGGGGAGCTCGTCCATCACGGGCGCTAATGGTACGTAAAAATCTTTAGCTGTACGCAGCCCCACGCCGTGCCTACGGTCGGTTCCATGAACAACGGCATCACCACAGCGGCCCTGGCCGGTTTCGGCACCGGCCTCTCCCTCATCGTCGCCATCGGCGCCCAGAACGCGTTCGTCCTGCGCCAGGGGGCCCGTCGGCACGCCGTGCTCGCCGTGGTCGCCATCTGCGCCGTCTCCGACGCGCTGCTCATCACCCTCGGGGTGGCCGGGGTCGGCGCGTTCGTCACCGCCTGGCCTGCCGCCCTGACCGCCGTCGCGATCGCCGGGGGCACCTTCCTCGTCTGCTACGGGATCCTCGCGGCGCGCCGGGTGCTGCGCCCCTCCGCGGGCGCGGCCCTCAGCGCGCAGGGCGCCGCCGCCGGCTCCGCCCGTACGGCGGTACTGACCTGCCTGGCGATGACCTGGCTCAACCCGCACGTGTACCTGGACACCGTCCTGCTGGTCGGGTCGCTGGCCGCGGACCGGGGCGACCTGCGCTGGGCGTTCGGCATCGGGGCCGCGCTCGCCAGCCTGATCTGGTTCGGCGCGCTCGGCTACGGCGCCCGGCTGCTGAGCGGTCTGCTCGCCCGGCCGGGGGCCTGGCGGGTACTGGACGGCCTGGTGGCCGCCACCATGGTGACGATGGGCGGCATGCTGCTGGCCCGGGCCTGACCGACGGCTCCGCCGGGCCTGACCCGGGGGCTTTGCCGGCCTGACCTCGGGGCGGAGCCGCCCGGCAGACCCGGCAGAGCGGGGGCGGCCCCGCCCGGTACGCCCCGGCGGTCGTGGTACTGATGCCTGACGGCCGGGTGCTGCCCGCACCCGGCCCGCCGCCGCCTCCAGGAGCCGCCGCCGTGCCCGACCGCCCCTCCTCCGACCCCGCCACGCCGTCCCCGTCCCCGCCCCCGGCCCCCGCCACGTCCCCTTCCTCCGCATCGGTGCGCGCCCACCTCGCCGGCCCGTCGGGCCCCCTCGTCGCCGCGACCGGGATCGTGCTGGACCTCCAGGGCCGGGTGCTGGTCCTGACCACGTCCGACGGGGACGGCCCGGAACTGCCCGGCGGCACGGTGGCGGACACCGAGACCCCGGAGGAGGGGCTCGCCCGCGAGCTGAGGGAGGGGCTCGGCCTGTCCGTCCCCGTCGGCCGGCTGCTCGCGGTGGACTCCTGCCCGCCCGGCGCGCCGGGCCACCGCTCGCTCGTGGTCCACGTCCACCTGGTCGGGCCGCTCGACCCGGCCCGGATCGCGGGGATCTCCTTCGCCGACGGGGAGATCACCGAGGCCCACTGGCTCACCCCGGAGGAGGCCGCCGAGCGGCTCCCCGACCGGATCGCCCCCCGGCTGCGCGCCGCCGTCGCCGCGCTGCGCTCGGGTTCCCTGGCCCACCTGGCCGGCGGCGTCCCCCAGCCCGGTTCCCCCGCCGGCCTCGACCCGGCCGCCCGCGCCGCCCTGGAACACGCGGGCGGCTACGACGAGGCCGGCCACCGCGCCGCCCGGCCCAAGGCCGTCACCGCCGCGAACGTGCTGTTCACCGATCGGGCCGGGGCGGTCCTGCTCGTACAGCCCGGCTACGGCGAACCGGGCCGCTGGCTGCTGCCCGGGGGCGGCGTGGACAGCGACCTCGGCGAGACCCCCCGGGCCGCGGCCGCGCGCGAGGTCCGCGAGGAGATCGGCCTGGAACTGGACCCGGGCCGCCTCCTCGCCGTCAACTGGTCCCACCGGCCCGGCTTCCCGGCCCGGATCCGCTTCCTCTACGACGGCGGGGTCCTCGACCCGGACATCCTCGCCCGGATCCGACTCCAGCCGTCCGAGCTGCTGCGCTGGCGCACGGCGCGCCGCGACGAACTGCGAGGCCTGGTCAAACCGCTGCTGCGCCGTCAGATCAAGGCCTGCCTGAAGGCAAGGACCCGGGGCTCGGGCCCGCTGGAACTCCACGGGGGGCGCCCGATCGGACCGAAGCCCCCGAAGCGGCCGAAAGGCCACGCCACCTCACCCTGAACCGGAACAACACCCAAACAAATACAACCTCATCCGGCTATTCAGCCAAGCAGTTGCCAGCCCATTGCCGAATTTGACTTGGCAGATGCACGATATGGGCAGGCAGGGCGGGCCGGCGACGCGCCGCTCCTTCGACTCCTGCAGCGAGCGAGGTGGACCCCATGAACGAGCGCCGGGCGGACGGCAGCGCCGGAGACGTCGACTACGGCCGCATCGGCCGCGGTTACTCGGGCCACCGGCGCCCGGACCCCCGGATCGCCCGGCGCATCGCCGATGCCCTGGGGGACGCCCGTACGGTGATCAACGTGGGCGCCGGCTCCGGATCGTACGAGGGAGCCGCCCCCGCGGTCACCGCCGTCGAGCCCTCCCGTGCGATGCGCGCCCAGCGCCCGGCCGGACTGTCCCGGGCGGTCGACGCCGTGGCGGAGGACCTGCCGTTCGCGGACGGGGAGTTCGACGGCGCGATGACCCTCTTCAGCGTGCACCAGTGGACGGACGTACGGGCCGGCCTGCGCGAGATGCGGCGCGTGACGCGCGGCCCGGTGGTCATCCTGACCTGCGACCCGAAGCTGGTGCGCGACTTCTGGCTGTACTCCTACGCGCCCGAGGTACTGGACACCGAGGCGCGCCGCTACCCGCCGATCGAGGACATGGCCGCCGCCCTTGGCGGCACGGGGATCGTGGAATCCGTTCCGATTCCGCTGGACTGCACCGACGGTTTCAACGAGGCGTACTACGGCCGCCCCGAGATGCTCCTCGACCCGGCCGCCCGCCAGGCCTGTTCCGCATGGAGCTTCGTCGACGACGGGGTGCGCCGGCGGTTCACCGCATCCCTGCGCCGCGACCTGGACTCCGGGGCCTGGGACGAGCGCCACGGCCACCTGCGCCGCCTCCCGGCCTACGAGGGCTCCCTGGTCCTCGTCCGCGCCACACCGGCCTGACACCCGAAGGGCGCGCCGCATACCCCCTACCCCTTTGGAGTATCTCCGGCCGGTCGCCTACGATGCGGGCATGAGCACGCGGGCGGGGCGACGGGACGGGCGGCACGGGCTGCCCGCGCGCCTGCTCCTGCTGTTCGCCCTGCTCACCGGGATCGTCGCCATGCACGGCCTGGGCCCCGGGCCGCTGACACCGGCCTCCGGGCACACCACGCCCGCGGCGGCCCCGGCCGCCCACCGGACGGCCGGCGACCACGTCCCCGCCGGCGACCACGTCCCGGCCGGTCCCTGCGCCTGCCCCGACGAGGGCGGCGCCGGCGGGCACGGCCTGCACGCCGACCCGACCTGCGCGGCG
>NZ_JBEXKC010000036.1:0-78651 GCF_040609475.1 Streptomyces sp. NPDC004667
TTTTTCAAAGGAACCTCATCCACCGAAGTGGACGGGGTATCAACTTCTGGCGTTGATTTTTGGCACGCTGTTGAGTTCTCAAGGAACGGACGCTTCCTTTGTACTCACCCTCGCGGGCTTTCCTCCGGGCTTTCGTTCTGTTCTTGCGTTTCCGACTCTATCAGACTCTTTCGTGTCCGATTTTCCTCGGCGCTTTCGAGGTTCTGCACTTTCGCGCTTTCCCTTTCCGGCGATCCAAACTCTAGCAGTGGATTTCCGTCTCTCCGACCACCGTCCGTTTACCGAAAGGGCACGCGGAAAGTATGGAGATTGAGAGTTGCACTGCTGGAGGAGGAGTCCCGTCCATCGGCTGTTCGCGAGAAGTTCACACGACACGCCCTGGCGGGAGTCACGACAGTACAGGCCCCGTGGTGCCCAAGCAAATCGATTCACGCGTATGGTCTAGTCCACCGGTCTAGTCCACTAGTCTCCGTGCCGAAGGACCAGCCCGGATCGGGACCAACATCGGGCGAACCCGAACATCCTGTGACATATCCTTCCGAGAGTACGCCGTTCGCGACAGGTAGTGACGGCGACACGAAGAAGCCCCACCCCTGGGAGGCCCCCATGACCAGCGTGACGTCCCCACTTGCCGGGCGTGCCATCGGACTCGCGGCAGTGCCCGATCCGGTGTTCTCCGGCGCGATGGTGGGACCGGGCACCGCTATTGATCCCGTGCGCGAGCCCTCGGAGGCGGTGGCCCCCGTGGACGGTGTGATCGTCTCTCTGCACCCGCACGCGTACGTGGTAGTCGACGATGAGGGCCACGGTGTGCTCACGCACCTCGGGATCGACACCGTCCAGCTCAACGGCGAGGGCTTCGAGCTCCTCGTGAACAAGGGCGACACCGTCACGCGGGGCCAGACGGTCATCCGCTGGAACCCCGCCGCCGTCGAGGCCGCCGGCAAGTCCCCGGTCTGCCCGGTCGTGGCGCTCGAAGCGACCCCCGACTCCCTCTCCGGCGTCGTCGAGTCCGGGGACGTCAAGGCCGACGACGTCCTTTTCGGCTGGCAGTGACGCGTCCGCCCGTGCGGGCGAGTCGGACATCCACCGCGGCGGCTGGGGCCGCCGCTCAATCGGAGACGGGTGAAATGGAGACAACGCTGCGAGGCGTCGGCGTGAGCCACGGTGTGGCGATCGGCGAGGTTCGGCACATGGGCACGGCGGTTCTCGAACCGCCGGCCAGGCAGATCACCGCGGACGAGGCGGGGCGCGAACAGGGGCGCGCCCGTCAGGCCGTGGAGGCTGTGTCGGCCGACCTGATCGCGCGCGGCCAGCTGGCCGGTGGCGAGGCTCAGCACGTGCTGGAGGCCCAGGCGATGATCGCCACGGACCCCGAGCTGATGGCTGACGTGGACCGGCGGATCGCCGTCGGCAGCACGGCCGAGCGCGGTATCTACGACGCGTTCGCCTCCTACCGCGACCTGCTCGCGGGAGCCGGTGAGTACATGGCCGGGCGGGTGGCCGACCTGGACGACGTGCGCAATCGCATCGTGGCGCGCCTGCTGGGCGTTCCGATGCCGGGCGTGCCGGACAGCGACGAGCCGTACGTGCTGATCGCCCGGGACCTGGCGCCCGCCGACACCGCTCTGCTCGACCCGGCGCTGGTCCTCGGCTTCGTGACCGAGGAGGGCGGGCCGACGAGCCACAGTGCGATCCTGGCGCGTGCGCTGGGCGTGCCGGCGATCGTGGCGCTGCCCGGTGCCGGTGAGATCGCCGAGGGCACGGTGATCGCGGTCGACGGCAGCACGGGTGACCTGTTCGTCGAGCCGACCGCGCAGAAGCGGGCCGAGCTGGAGGCCGCGGCCGCCGAGCGGAAGGCGGCGCTGGCCGCCTCCTCCGGTCCGGGCGCGACCTCGGACGGTCACAAGGTGCCGCTGCTGGCCAACGTCGGCGGTCCGGCGGACGTGCCGGCGGCCGTGGAGGCCGGGGCCGAGGGTGTGGGTCTGTTCCGCACCGAGTTCCTGTTCCTGGACGACAGCAAGAAGGCTCCGTCCGAGGAGAAGCAGATCGAGTCGTACCGCAAGGTGCTGGAGGCCTTCCCCGAGGGTCGTGTGGTGGTGCGGGTGCTGGACGCCGGCGCCGACAAGCCGCTGGACTTCCTGACCCCGGGCGACGAGCCGAACCCGGCGCTGGGCGTGCGTGGTCTGCGCACCCTGCTGGACCACCCGGAGGTGCTGCGCACGCAGCTGACCGCGCTGGCCAAGGCGGCCGAGGGCCTTCCGGTGTACCTGGAGGTCATGGCGCCGATGGTGGCCGACCGGCGCGACGCCAAGGCCTTCGCCGACGCCTGCCGCGAGGCGGGTCTGCGGGCGAAGTTCGGTGCGATGGTGGAGATCCCCTCCGCCGCGCTGCGGGCGCGCTCGATCCTGCAGGAGGTCGAGTTCCTGTCGCTGGGTACGAACGACCTCGCGCAGTACGCCTTCGCCGCCGACCGTCAGGTGGGTGCGGTGTCGCGGCTCCAGGATCCGTGGCAGCCGGCGCTGCTCGACCTGATCGCCATGTCGGCCGAGGCCGCCAAGGCGGAGGGCAAGAGCTGTGGTGTCTGTGGTGAGGCCGCTTCGGATCCGCTGCTGGCCTGTGTGCTGACGGGTCTGGGTGTCACCTCGCTCTCCATGGGTGCCGCTTCGATTCCGTACGTGCGGGCGACGCTCGCCAAGTACACGCTCGCGCAGTGCGAGCGCGCGGCCGCGGCCGCGCGTGCGACGGACAGCGCGGAGGAGGCCCGGGCGGCCGCCCAGGCGGTGCTGTCCGGCGAGTAGCCGTGGCGTGTGTGATCGATCGAGGGGCCTTCGCCGGTGGCGGGGGCCCCTCGGTCGTGTGCGGGGCCGGTCAGTGGTGGGGGTCGGGGAGGTCCACCTCGTAGCCCGGGCAGTATTCGACGCCCGGTTCGGGTGCCACGGGCTCGCCGGTGTCGGCGTCGGTGCAGTAGGCGTCGAAGACCGAGGCGGCGTTGAGGGCGATGAGGCGGCCCCGGTCGAGGCGCCAGCCGTGGACCCGGTCGCGGAAGCCCTCGGTGGTGCTGCGGAGCACCAGTCCCCCGGCGGCGCCGAGGGCGAGGCCGGCGGCGAGGACGGTCACGAATGCGAGGGCTTCGGTGCCTTCGGTGCGGGGTGGGCCGCAGGGGTCGTCGGGTGTTTCGGCGTGGAGGACGGCGAGGAGCTGTTCGTCCGGGCCCGGGACGCTGCAGACGAGGTGGTGGTGGCCGGGGCCGGCCACGGCGAGGAGCCGCCGGAGGATTTCGGTGGCCCGTTCGAAGGAGGCCCGGCCGATGTCGGTGCCGCAGTCGGCGCATTGTCCGGCGCGGGCCAGGAGCATGCCCGCGTACTCCCTGGTCGCCTGCCGGAGGGAGGCGTCGACGAGGAGGGGTACCAGTTCCTCGACGGGCTGGCCGGTGTAGGGCAGGCCTCCGGGGCCGCCGAGTCCGGAGGTGAAGCGGGTGCGGGCCGCGGCGGTGTCCGGGTCGAGGCCGTGTTCGGCGCAGTAGTCGGCGTACTCCTCGGGATCGAAGAGGGCGACGGTGGTGTGGACGCCCTCGGTGGCGAGGGTGCGGAGCAGGGCGTCGACGTGGCGGAGGTAGTCGGCGTAGGCGTCGTGGTGGTCGAAGCAGAAGCTGCGGTAGTCGCGCATGGCCGCGAAGTCCCCGGGGTCGGCGAGGAGGCCGACGGTGCTGGGGACCTCGCGGCGCAGCGTGCCGTCGATGTCACGGGTGGTGCGCGAGGTGCGTGAGGTGTCCGGTGTGCCCTTCATGGTTCCCCCTGAGTGGTGCGACAGCTTGCTCACTCAGAGTAATCGCGGGCACTGACAGTCACTTCCGGGTGCGGGCCAGCTCCTCGTAGAAGGCGAGCAGGTCCGGGTTGTCGACCGAGCCCGGGTTGACGGCCTTCTCCAGGGGGGTGCCCTGGAGGAGCCGCTTGACGGGGACCTCGATGCGCTTGCCGGTCAGGGTGTGCGGGACGGCCGGGACCTCGATGACCTCGTCGGGGACGTGGCGCGGGGAGAGCTGCTCGCGGATGGTGGCGGCGATCTTCTTGCGCAGCGCCTCGTCGAGGACGGCACCGGGGGCGAGGTGGACGAAGAGCGGCATCCAGTAGCCGCCGTTCGGTTCCTCCAGGCCGATGACCAGGGACTCCTTGATCTCGGGGAGGCGTTCGACGGCCTCGTAGATGTCGGCCGAGCCCATCCGGACGCCCTGCCGGTTGAGGGTGGAGTCGGAGCGGCCGTGGATGACGACCGAGCCGTGGTCGGTGATCGTGATCCAGTCCCCGTGGCGCCAGACGCCGGGGAACATCTCGAAGTAGCTGTCGCGGTAGCGGCTGCCGTCGGGGTCGTTCCAGAAGTGGATCGGCATGGACGGCATGGGGGCCGTGACGACGAGTTCGCCGACCTCGCCGGTGAGCGGCTTCCCCGCGGGGTCCCACGCCTGGAGGTCCGTACCGAGGCAGGCCGCCTGGAGTTCGCCGATGTGGACCGGGAGGGTGGGGACGGCGCCGGCGAAGCAGCTGCACACGTCGGTGCCGCCGCTGACGGAGGCGATCCAGAGGTCCTCGGCCACCTCGTCGTGGAGCCAGCGGAAGCCGTCGGGCGGGAGCGGGGAGCCGGTGGTGGCGACGCACTTCACGGCGGAGAGGTCGAAGTCCCGGGAGGGGTGGACCTCGGCCTTGCGGCAGGCCATGACGTAGGCGGCGGAGGTGCCGTAGAGGGTGGCTCCGGTGCGCTCGGCGATCCGCCACTGGGCGCCGGTGTCGGGGAAGCCGGGGCTGCCGTCGTAGAGGACGACGGTGGTGCCCGTGAGCAGGCCGGAGACGAGGAAGTTCCACATCATCCAGCCGGTGGAGGTGAACCAGAAGAAGCGGTCCTCGGGGCCGAGGTCGCAGTGCAGGCCGAGCTGCTTGAGGTGCTCCAGGAGGATGCCGCCCTGGGACTGCACGATCGCCTTGGGGGCGCCGGTGGTGCCGGAGGAGTAGAGGATCCAGAGCGGGTGGTCGAAGGGGACCGGCTCGAAGACGGGCTCGGTGTCGGCGGAGGTCAGTTCCGACCAGGGGCGGGTGCCCTCGGGGGCGGGGGTGCCGAGCAGCGGGATGTGGACGACGGCGCGCAGCGAGGGGAGCCCCTCGCGCAGTTCGGCGACGGTCTCGCGGCGGTCGTGCTCCTTGCCGCCGTAGCGGTAGCCGTCGACGGTGAACAGGACGACCGGCTCGACCTGCTCGAAGCGGTCGAGGACGCTGCGGGCGCCGAAGTCGGGGGCGCAGGAGGTCCAGACGCCGCCGACGGCGGCGGTGGCGAGGAGGGCGACGACGGCTTCGGGGATGTTGGGGAGGTAGCCGCTGACCCGGTCGCCGGGGCGGACGCCGAGGGCGCGCAGTTCGGCGGCGAGCGAGCCGACCTGGCGGCGCAGGTCGGCCCAGGTGACGGGGGTGGGTTCGTGGGTCTCGTCGACGTGGAGCAGGGCGGGGTCCGCGGCGCGGGCCGGGTCCTCGGCGGCTCGCAGGGCGTGCTCGGCGTAGTTGAGGGTGGATCCCGTGAACCAGCGGGCGCCGGGCATGGCGCGGTCTTCGAGGACGGACTCGTAGGGGGTGGTGAAGCGGACGTCGAACCACTCGGCGACGGCCTGCCAGAAGGTGTCGAGCTCGTCGACGGACCAGCGCTGCAGGGCCGGGTAGCCGCCGTCGGCGGGGGCGCCGAAGCGGTTCGCGGCCCAGGCCTGGAAGGCGGTGACGCGGGCCGCGGCGATCCGGTCGGGGCTCGGGGACCAGAGGGGTTCCGGCTGGGTGGCTGAGGTCATGGGTCGGCTCCCGGTCAAGTCTGTGGATCGCGCTTCGTGTGCGTACGGTGCCACCGGTGCGCGGGTGTGTGCGCGGCGGCTCACAGGGACCATGCCATGTGATCGACATCCGCACCAGAGGTGTCCCGGGCGGTCGGATGTGATCGTTTTCCGGGTGAACGGCAGCTGAACGCACCCCGCGGGCCGGGAGGCCGGTGGCAGGGTGAGCGGCATGGACGGTCGTGATCTGGTGCGTGCGGTGAAAGAGATCGGTACGGCGCGCGGGCGGCGGGCCTGGCGCTCGGCCTGGAGCCACCGGCGGGCGGATGCGGAGGGGCTCCCGCGCCGGGGTGCCGAACGGGCCCGGGTGCCGGGGCTGCTGACGGGGACGCAGGCGCGGCCGGGCGGGGGCGTGCTGCGGTTCGCGCGGTCCGAGCTGCTGGTACGGGTGACCGTGGGCGGGGCGGTGTTCTGGAGCTGGGACGGGGCGGAGCCCACGCCCTCGTACGCGGTGGTGGGCGGCGGCCCGGAGCCCGATCCGCGGGCGGTGCTGGAGCCGGACACGGGCGGCGGCTGGCGGGTGGTGTCGGAGCGGGTGACGGTGGCGGTGTCCCGGCACGGGGCGGTGGAGGTGCGGACCCCGGGCGGGGCGGTGCTGCGGCGGGAGCTGCCGCCGCGCTGGTGGGATCCGGTGGCGGGGCCCGCCGAGGGCGGGTCCCGGTGGCTGCAGCGGGCGGAGGTGCCGGCGGACGCGCGGTTCTTCGGGCTGGGCGGGCGGGCGCGGGGGCCTCGGCTGCGGGACGGGGAGTACCGGCTGTGGAACACGGACCCGAAGGGCGGGTTCGGGCCGGACACCGATCCGCTGTACATCACGATGCCGGTGCAGGTGGTGGTCGCGGACGCCGGGACGCACCTGGCGTTCTACGACAACACCTGGGACGGGCGGGTGGCGCTGCGCGGCGGTGAGGAGGGGGCCGGTTCGGGCCCGGACCGGCCGGGGGCGAGCGAGCTGCGTCTGGAGGGCGGGCCGGCGCGGTGCTGGGTGCTGGTGGGGACGCCGGCGCGGGTGCTCCAGGGGTGGGCGGGGCTGACGGGGGCGGCCGCGGTGCCGCCCGAGTGGGCCCTGGGGTACCAGCACGCGCGCTGGGGGTTCGGGAGCGCGGCGGAGGTGCGGCGGGTGGTGGACGGGTACGCGGAGCGGGGGCTGGCGCTGTCGGCCGTGCACCTGGACATCGACCACTACGACGCGCACCGGGTGTTCACGGTGGACCGGGAGGCGTTCCCGGACCTGCCGGGGCTGGCGGCGGAGCTGGCGGAGCGGGGGGTGCGGCTGGTGTCGATCGTGGACCCGGCGGTGAAGGCGGGGGACGCGGTGCACGCCGCCGGGCTGGCGGTCGGTGACCGCGGGGCGTTCGTACGGGACGCGCGGGGGCGGGAGGTGCGGGGGGAGGTCTGGCCGGGCGAGTGCGCCTATCCGGACTTCACGGATCCGGCGGTGCGGGAGTGGTGGGGCGGGCTGTACGAGGAGCGGCTGGGTCAGGGCTTCGCCGGGTTCTGGCACGACATGAACGAGCCGGTGTCGTTCGCGCCGTGGGGGGACGCGACGCTGCCGCGGTCGGCCCGGCACGTGCTGGAGGGGGCGGGCGGGGACCACCGGGCCGGGCACAACGTGTACGGGCTGTCGATGGCGCGGGCCGGGTGGGAGGGCCTGGTGCGGCTGCGGCCGGCGGAACGGCCGTTCCTGTTCTCCCGCTCGGGGTGGGCGGGGATGCAGCGCTACGGGGGCACGTGGTCCGGGGACGTGGAGTCCGGCTGGGACGGGCTGCGGGCCTCGCTGGCGCTGGTGCTGGGCCTCGGGCTGTGCGGGGTGCCGTATTCGGGGCCCGACGTGGGCGGCTTCGGGGGGTCGCCGTCGCCGGAGCTGTACCTGAGGTGGCTGCAACTGGGGGCGTACCTGCCGCTGTTCCGGACGCACTCGGCGATCTGGGCGGGCCGGCGCGAGCCGTGGGAGTTCGGGCCGGAGGTGGCGGAGCGGGCCGCGGAGGTGCTGGCGGAGCGGGAGCGGCTGCGGCCGTACTTCGTGACGCTGGCGCACCTGGCGCGGCGGACCGGGGCCCCGTACGTGCGGCCGCTGTGGTGGGGGTCGCCGGAGGACCGGGTGCTGCGGGACTGCGAGGACGCGTTCCTGCTGGGGGACGCGCTGCTGGTGGCGCCGGTGCTGGAGTGCGGGGCGGACCGGCGGGCGGTGCGGTTGCCGCGCGGGCGGTGGTACGACACCGCCACGGGGGCGGCGCACGAGGGGCCCGCGCAGGTGCTGCTGGACGCCCCGCCGGGGCGGACGCCGGTGCTGGCGCGGGCGGGGGCGGTGCTGCCGGTGCGGCGCCGGGACGGGACGGTGGGGCTCGAGGCGTGGGCCCCGGCCCGGGGCCGGACGGGCGGCGGGGTGGTCATCCGGGACCCGGGCCCGGGGTTCGAGGCGGGCGAGGTCGAGCGGTACACCGTGCGGTGGGCCGGGGACGCGGTGGTGGTGGAGGACGAGGCGGGCGCGACGGTGCGCGGCGTCGAGCTGCGGGGGCTGTGAGGGGTGTGAGGGGCGGCGGCGCACGGGGTGCACGGGCGTCGCGGCGTCGGGCGTGCGGGGTGTCGCGGCATACGGGCACGGCGCGGCGTACGGGCGCGGCGTACGGGGCGTCCTGTTCCCGGCTCGGGGAGGCCGCCCCGCGCCCACGGGCGACGGCCCGACGGCTGGTCAGTCGGGCGAGTGGTGCATGACGACGAGGGAGAGCATGCTGTCCCCGTCGTGGAGCTCGGCGAGCTTCTCCTTGCCCGTGACGGTGGCCAACAGGTGCCAGTCGGACTTCTCGTAGCCGAGGAGCCCGCCGTCACGGGGTTGCCGCCGCCAGCCGAGGCGCTCCAGTTCGGCTCCGATCGCGGGCAGGGAACGGTCGGCTTCGCCGGTGTCCACGGCGACCGCCCAGTCGACCATGGTGGGGTGCTTCCTGCCGTCGCGGGTCGTGGTCGTCCGCCCGCGCTCGGGGTCGATGCCGGCCCTCCGCACGGCTTCCCGGACCTCTCGTTCCACCGTGTCCCGGGTGAAGGCTCCGGCCGCCGCGGTGGAGGAGCGGCTCGGGGCCGACGGCTTCGCGGCGCCCCCCTGCTGGTCGGCCGTGCACCCGGCCAGGGCCAGGGCCGCGGCTCCCGCCACGGCGATCGCCGCCGCCGTCGGCAGCTTGGTGCGTACGTACATGTGACTCCCCCGGGTTCGATCCGGTCGAGTCTCACACGCGCGGTGGGGCTCCTGGAAACGGTATAGCGGCGCTATAGGCCGGCGGGACAGCCTGTGGGGCGGCGGCGGGCGTGCCGCCCCGATCGGACAGGGAGTCAGTGATGGTCTTAGCCGGCACCACGACGCGGCCCCGCGCAGCGAACCGACGCCTGCCGGGCGGGGTGCGCAGACGGGACCTGGCGCCGGGTGCGGAGGTGGTCGGCGCCTGGCAGCTGGTCACGGTGTGGGCGCTGCTCCTGGTCACCCGGCAGCCCTCGGGCGGGTCGTTCGCGGAGCTGGGGCTGACGGCGGTGGCCGCGGTCGCGGCGGGGTTCCTGCACGGGCTGCTGTTCGTCAAACCCATCGCGGTGCTGGGTCGTTGGACGGCCCGGCTGAGCGCGTGGCCGGAGCCGGTCGCGGTCGCGGTCCTGGTGGCCGCGCTGTCGGTGCCGCCCGCCCTGCTCGTCCACCGGTGGCTCGGGACCCTGCCGGAGGCCCTGCCGGGCTTCGGGAGCGTCTGGGCCTGGACGGCGCTGAGTGCGGTGCTCCCGCTGCTGGCGGGGGCGTACCTGCGCGCGCGGCCCGTTCCGGCGCGGGCGCTGTGGGCGCGGGGTGCGGTCGTCGCCGGCACGGTGGTGGGCGTGGTGACGCTGGCGTCGCTGGTGATGGACCTGCCGCTGTAGGGCGGTGGCGGTGCCCGTCCTGCCCGCCGGCCGCGCCGCGGAGGGGATGCGGCGGCCGGCCGGACGCGACCCGGCCCGGGGCCTGTCGTCGAAGCGGTGCCGGTCGGGCGCCGCATGGACGACAGGGGCTAGGTGTAGCGGCCTTCGAACCAGGCGGCCGCCGCTCGGGTGTGGAGCGGGAAGGCCAGTTCGGCCGGTGCGCGCAGGACGTGCCAGCCCGTCGTCTCCTCGGTGGCGACCGAGGGTGGCAGGGCGGACGCCGGCCGCGGCGGCAGGAGGCCGAAGACGAGCAGGTGGCCGGCCGGGGAGCTGAGGACGTCGGCCACGGCGACCTCGTCGGCCGGGGCCTCGATGCCGGTCTCCTCGCGGAGTTCGCGGACGACCGCCTCCCGCCAGTCCTCGCCGAAGTCCACGAACCCGCCGGGCAGGGCGACGCCGCCGAGGGCCGGTTCGATGGTGCGGGTGATGACCACCAGGCCGGTGCCGGAGGCGTCCTCGACGGGGAGCAGGGCGATCGCGACCGGGAGCGGGTTGCGGTAGGCGACGGCGCCGCAGGCGGCGCACTTCCGGGGCCAGAGCGCCGTGTCGAACGGGGCTCCGCAGGTGGAGCAGTGCGAGTCCTTCAGCTGTGCCGGCATGCGGTGATGGTATTCCAGGGGGCATGAGGACGCTGGTGGTCGCCGCGGTACTGGCCGGGCTGGCGGTGCCCGTGGGCGCGGAGGGCCGGCTCGCGGGGTACGCGGGCGCGGAGGGCCGGCTCGCCGTGCCCGCGGGCACAGAGGGCCGGCTCGCGGGGTTCGTGGCGTTGCGGGACGTGGATCCGGGCATCGGTGAGGACATGCGGTACGCGGGCGCGCGGAACTTCACGGGTGCCGTCGTGGACGGGTACGCGGAGCCGGTGTGCCTGCTGGCCCGGCCGGCCGCCGAGGCCCTGCGCCGGGCGCAGCGGGAACTGCTGCGCGGCGGGTACGCGTTGAAGGTGTACGACTGCTACCGGCCGCAGCGGGCGGTGGACCGGTTCGTGCGCTGGGCCGGGGAGCCGGACGACCCGGCGGCGAAGGCGGAGTACTACCCGGAGGTGGACAAGGGCCGCCTGATCCCGGAGGGGTACATCGCGGCGAAGTCGGCGCACAGTCGCGGGAGTACGGTCGACGTGACGCTGGTCGCGCTGCCCGCGCGCCGGGAGGTGGACATGGGGACGCCCTTCGACTTCTTCGGTCCGGCCTCGCACACGGACTCCCCGGAGGTCGCGTTGGCGGCGCGGGCGAACCGGAGGCTGCTGGAGCGGGCGCTGGGGGCACAGGGGTTCGTGAACCTGCCCGAGGAGTGGTGGCACTTCACCCTGCGGCCCGAGGCCTTCCCGGACACGGCTTTCGACGTTCCGGTGTCTGTCGCGGCCGTGCGGCCCTGAGTAGCGTGCCCATATGACTTTCGGATCGTACGAGGAGTTCTGGCCGTACTACGTCGCCATGCACTCCCGGGCCGCCACGCGGTGGGTACACCTCTGCGGGACGCTGTCCGGGCTGGCGCTGACCGTGTACGGGGTGGCGCGCGGGCGCCGGCGGTACCTGGCCGCACTGCCCGTGATCGGGTACGGGGCCGCGTGGCCCGCGCACTTCCTGATCGAGGGGAACAACCCGGCCACCTTCGGGCATCCTGCCTGGTCACTGCGGGGGGACGCGCAGATGATCCGGATGATGCTGGCCGGGCGGGACGCGGAGCTGGACGTGATCGCGCGGAAGTGGCTCGCCGAGAACCGGTGACCGGCAGGGCCCGCCGTGGCAGACTTCTGACGCTTCGTCAGATCACGCTGTCCGGGAGGGGTCTTGGAACGCACACGCACACCCGTCGTGCAGGGGTGGTTCACGGAGGCGGACGCGGAGGGCGGCTTCCGCCTGCTCGGCACCCGGTGCTCCGCCTGCACGGCGGTGTTCTTCCCGCGCGAGGACGCCCACTGCCGCAATCCGCACTGCCCCGGCGGCGGTGAGCTCGCCGAGGTCCCGCTGTCCCCGCGCGGCCGGGTCTGGTCCTACACCGACGGCCGCTACCGGCCGCCCGCACCGTACGTGTCCGATCCGGCCGCACCCTGGGAGCCGTACACCCTCGTCGCGGTGGAGCTGGAGGCCGAGGGGATGGTCGTGCTCGGGCAGGGGGCTCCCGGGGTGACGGTGGCGGACCTGGCGGTCGGCATGGAGGTCGAGGTGGTGGGCGGCGTCCTGCACGAGGACGCCGAGACCACCTGGCTGACCTGGCAGTTCAAGCCCGTGGGAGGGGTCGCGTGAGCGGGGACCGGGCGGGCGGGGCCGAGGTGCGGGGCGAGGTGGCCGTCCTGGGGGCCGGCATGCACCCCTGGGGCAAGTGGGGGCGCGGCTTCGTGGAGTACGGACGGGCCGCCGCCCGTGCCGCGCTCGCCGACGCCGGGCTGGAGTGGACCGACGTCGATTCCGTCGTCGGGGCCGACACCGTGCGCTCCGGATACCCGGGCTACGTCGCCGGGGCCACCTTCGCGCGGGCCCTCGGCTGGCAGGGCGCCCGGGTGACCAGCGTGTACGCGGCCTGCGCCTCGGGTGCCCAGGCCATCGGGGCGGCACGGGCGCAGATCCTGGCCGGTCTGGCGGACGTGGTGCTGGTGGTGGGCGCCGACGCGGCCCCGAAGGGGTTCTTCGCCCCGGCCGGCGGCGAGCGGCCCGACGACCCGGACTGGCTGCGGTTCCGGATCCTGGGGGCCGTGAACCCGGCGTACTTCGCGCTCTACGCCCGCCGCCGCATGGCCCTGTACGGGGACACCGGGGACGACTTCGCACAGGTCAAGGTGAAGAACGCGGCCGCGGGGGCGCTCAACCCGCACGCCCGCTACCGCAAGGCGGTGACCGCCGAGGAGGTGGCGGCCTCGGCGGTGGTGGCCGATCCGCTGCGGCTGCTGGACATCTGCGCCACCTCGGACGGGGGCGCGGCCCTGGTGCTGAGCAGCATGGAGTTCGCGCGGGCGCGGGGGGCGGCGGACCCGGTGCGGATCCGGGCGGTGTCCACGGTGACGCCCACGTATCCGCGTACCGTGCTGGACCTGCCGGACATCGCGACCGACTCGGCGGTGGCGGTGGAGCCCGCAGCCGGCTCCTTCCGGGCGTCGATCGCGCGCGCCGCCTACGAGGAGGCGGGGCTGGGGCCGGGCGACCTGTCGCTGGCCGAGGTGTACGACCTGTCGACCGCGCTCGAACTGGACTGGTACGAGGACATCGGGCTGTGCGGCGAGGGCGAGGCGGTCAAGCTCCTGCGGGAGGGGACGACCGCGCTCGGCGGACGGGTGCCGGTCAATCCGAGCGGCGGGCTGTCCTCCTTCGGGGAGGCGGTGCCGGCGCAGGCCATCGCCCAGGTGTGCGAGCTCACGTGGCAGCTGCGGGGTACGGCCGGGGCGCGTCAGGTGCCGGGTGCGCGGGCCGGGATCACCGCGAACCAGGGGCTGTTCGGCCACGGTTCGGCCGTCGTGGCGGTGCGCTGAGGGGGCGTCGGGAGAGCGGCGGGGGCCGTGAACTGGGTGTGTTGTCGGGGTGCTTGACGGCCCCCGGCGGCGGGTTCACACTCTGTCCACGGTCCCGCGCCGCGAGCGGGATCGCCGGATCCCCCCATGAGAGCTGCGGCCCGTACCCCAGTCGGCGGGGGTACGGGCCGCCTCCGTGAACCGGCTCCGTGAACCGGCTCCCTGACGGGCGCGCGGACGCGCACGGACGGCGCTCAGGCGCCGGCGATCAGGCTCCTGCGGCGGGACCGGGCCAGGGACATCGCGTGTTCCACGACGCCCACGAGGACGTCCTTGACCGATTCCCGGTCCCTGGCGTCGCAGAGCAGGACCGGCACCTCCGGATCGAGGTCGAGCGCCTCGCGGACGGTGACCACGGGATGGCGCTCGGCGCCGTCGAAGCAGTTGACCGCGACGACGAAGGGGATCCCGCGCCGCTCGAAGTAGTCGATGGCGGCGAAGCAGTCGGCGAGGCGGCGGGTGTCCGCCAGCACCACCGAGCCGAGGGAGCCCTGCGCCAGCTCGTCCCACAGGAACCAGAAGCGGTCCTGGCCCGGCGTGCCGAAGAGGTAGAGCACCAGGTCCTCGCGCAGGGTGATGCGGCCGAAGTCCATGGCCACGGTGGTGGTGCTCTTCCCCTCCACCCCGTCGATGTCGTCGACGGCGGCGCCCGGTTCGGACAGGCGTTCCTCCGTCCGCAGCGGACGGATCTCGCTCACAGCACTGACCAGGGTGGTCTTGCCCACCCCGAAACCGCCCGCGACCAGGATCTTCAGGGTCAGCGGCTCGACCGGCGACACGGCATGCATCGCGCCGGTGCGGCTAGAGCGCCCGAAGGCCATCGATCACCTCACGCAGAATGGATTCATCAGGCAGTTCGGCCGGCGGTACCGGCCTGGTCACGTGGACCAGTTCGTCGTGGACGAGGTCGCCGATCAGGACCCGCACCACGCCGATGGCGAGGTCCAGGTCCGCGGCGAGTTCCGCCACCGACCGGGGGCGTTCCCGGCACAGCCCGAGGATGTGGGCGTGCTCCGGGGACAGGGTCAGGTCCCAGACCGGATCGTCGGCCGCCGCTTCCGCGACGACGAGGGCGATCAGATCCAGGCGGTGCTGCCCGGCGTGGCTGGTCCGGCCACGCGTCATGGCGTAGGGGCGTACGACGGGACCCGCGTCGTCGTCGAACCAGTGCGGGTGGCCGGTGTCGGGCTGGGTCCCCCGGGGATCGCCGGGTCGGTCCTGGCCTGGGTCGCTCATGCCGTCCGACTCACCCTCCGGCTGGCAGCCCGGTACGCGGGGCGGTCGCCAGGTGGTCGCCGACGCGCTTGACCATCAGCGTCATCTCGTACGCGACCTGGCCGACGTCGGAGTCGGCGTCGGACAGGACGGCCAGGCAGCTGCCGTCGCCCGCCGCCATGACGAACAGGAAGGCGTCGTCCAGCTCCACCACGGTCTGGCGGACCCGGCCGGACTCGAAGTGCCGGCCGACGCCCTTGGCCAGGCTGTGGAAGCCGGAGGCCACGGCGGCCAGGTGTTCGCTGTCCTCGCGGGTGATGTCCTTGGAACTCCCGGTGGGCAGGCCGTCGCCGGAGAGGACGACCGCCTTGCGGATGCTGGCGACCTTGTCGACGAGTTCGTCGAGGAGCCAGTTGAGCGGGCCGGAGCCGCGGCCCCGGGTGTCGTTTCCGGTCTGCGGTGCGGTCATCGACCGTCCCCTTCGTTCTCGTGCGCGGGACCGCTGGCGGCGGGGGTGCCGGCCTCGGTCTCGGACTGCTGCTGTGCGTACTGTTCGCGGCCCGCCGTCCAGCCGCGCTGCAGGGCGGACATGCGCCGGCGCACGGCCTCCGCGTCGCGGTCGGTCACCGGGTCGGCGTCGGTGCCTGCCTCGGCGGGCGCCGGGCCGTTCTTGAGCTGGGGTGCCAGGTTCGCCTGGCGCACCCGGCGGGGCAGCCCGCCGGGGCCGGGCGCGGGCGCCGACGTACGCGGCTGCGTCCCCTCGTCGGCGCCGGACCGCGGGCCGGTCGCGGCCGGGGGCCGGGGACCGGCGGTCGCCGGGCGGGGCTCTACGCGGCGGCCGTGCTCCGCGACCAGGGTCGGGGTGGGGTGCCGCCGGGGCAGCGGGACGGCCGCGCCCGTACGGGGGGCGTCCGGGCGCACCGGTTCCTGGTGGGGGCGCTCCAGGCGGACCGGGCCCGTGGGGGGCAGCGGCTCCCGTTCGCGCCCGGTGGCGCGGGTGCGGGTGCGGCCGGACTCCGCGTCGGCGTCCCGGTTCCGGTGGCGGTCCGCGCCGTGGTCGCCGATCCGGTCGCCCTTCCAGGCGCCGCGTTCGGGGTGCCGGTCGCTGTGGGGGCGGTCCGCGGCGCGCAGCCCCAGCAGGGCGGTGCGCGAGATGCCGCCGGGCGGGGTCTCGTCGTCGAGGGAGGCCATGGGCGGGCGCCCGCCGACACCGGTGAGGCCCGGGATGCCGGGGGTGCCGGGGGTGAGTTCGTCGAGGCCGTCCGGCCCGTCGAGGCCGAGCGCCCCGAGCGGCGCCTCCAGCTCGACCGGTCCGTTCAGCACCCCGGCGGGCAGCGGGCGGGCCGGCGCGGACGCGCGGTCGACGGCGGCGTGCACCGGCCGGTCGGACGGCTTGGGGGCGGGGGCGGCCTTGACACCCTTGGCGCCCTGGCCGCTCAGGAAGCCCTTGGCCCCCTTGATGCCGTCGAGGCGGATGCCGGTGCCGTTGGTGTCGGGGGCCTCGGTGAGGAGCTCGGCGGGCAGGAAGACCACCGCGGTGGTGCCTCCGTAGGGGCTGGTCTGGAGGACGATCTTGACGGCGTGGCGGCGGGCGAGGCGGCTGACGACGAAGAGGCCGAGGCGGTCGGTGTCGGAGAGCTCGAAATCGGGGGTCTCCGCGAGCCGGAGGTTCGCGTCCAGGAGCGCCTCCGGGTTCATGCCGAGGCCGCGGTCGTGGATCTCCAGGGTGAACCCGTTCGCGACCCGTTCGCCGTGGACCTGGACGGCCGTGTGCGGGGGCGAGAACACCGTGGCGTTCTCCAGGAGTTCGGCGATCAGGTGGGTGACGTCCGCGACGGCGGGACCCTCGATGCCCAGGCGCGGCAGGCGGCGGACCTCGATGCGTTCGTAGTCCTCCACCTCGGCGACGGCGGCCCGTACGACGTCCATCAGCTGGACGGGCTTGCGCCACTGGCGGGAGGGGGCGGCGCCGGAGAGGATCACCAGGCCCTCGGCGTGGCGGCGCATGCGGGTGGTCATGTGGTCGAGGCGGAAGAGGTCGGCGAGTTCCTCGGCGTCCTCGGTGCGCCGTTCCATGGTGTCGAGGAGGGTCAGCTGGCGGTGCAGGAGCACCTGGTTGCGGCGGGCGAGGTTCACGAAGACCTCGGAGACGCCGCGGCGCAGCTCCGCCTGCTTGACGGCTGCCTCGACGGCGGCCCGCTGGAGGCTGTTGAGGGCCAGGCCGACCTGGCCGACCTCGTCCTTCTCGAATTCGAGGCGGGGTGCCTCGGTCTCCACGTCGACGGTCTCGCCGGCGGCGAGGCGGCGCATCACGCCGGGCAGCCGGACGCCGGAGGCCTCGTGGGCGTCCTTGCGCAGCTGCGAGAGGTCGCGGATGAGGTCGCGGCCGATGCGGACGGACAGGACGACGGAGACGGCGAGGGCGATGAAGCCGAGGACGCCCGCGAAGGCGGCCTGGGCGAGGACTTCGATCGCGACCGGCTTGACGCGCTTCTGGTAGCGGTCGCCCGCGGCGGTGCCCATGGTGGCGAGGTCGTCGAGGACCTTGCCCGCGGCCTCGTCCCACTGGGCGGCGGTGACGGCGCGGGGGTTCTTGCCGGCGCCGGCCGCGATGAACCGTTCCTCCGCGTCGCGCAGGGCCTTGCTCTCCGGGCCCTTCCAGTACCGCTCGAAGAGCACGCGGTCCTCGGCCGGGAGGATCGCGAGGTTGAACTCGTAGAGCAGGCCGCGGTTGGCGGCGAGGTCGGAGACGTGCCGGACGTCGGGTGCGCTGACGTTGCGGGCGGCGAGGGAAGCGGCGATGACCGCGTCCTCGCGGGCGAGGGTCTCGCGGGCGCGGGTGATGCCGACGAGGGCACGGCCCTGCTTGTCCATCTCCACGTTCTCCAGGGCGTGGAGGTTCATCAGGAACTCGTAGCAGGGGTCGACCAGCCGGCTGTAGAGCTCCAGGGCCTGGCCGGGGGCGAGGGAGCTGCGGTCGACGGAGCCGCGCAGCGCGGCGATGCCGTGGAAGGCGTCGAGGATGGAGCGGAGCCTGCCGCGGGCCTGCGGGGTGAGTTCGTCGGCGACCTTGGGGTCGCGGGCGCTCGCGGTGATCTTGCGGACCATGGCGTCCGTGGCGGCCCGGCTCTTGGTGAGTTCGGCGGTCGCGGCGGCGGCGGTGGGGTCGCCGATCACGACCAGGGTCTGGCGGCGTTCCTTCTGGATGACGCGGACGACGTCCTCGATCGGGTAGCCGACCTTGTCGATGACGTACGCGACGTCGAGGAGCTGGATCGCCTCCCGGCCGGTGATGACCGTGGAGAAGCCCCACAGGGCGGTCAGGGAGACGAGCGGCACCAAGAGCAACGCCACGATCTTCCGGCGGATGGACTTCCCGCGAAAGCGCATGGCCTCCCCAGCCTCCCCCAGCTCAACCCCCGTGCCGGAGGTCGGTGTTCCGTCATTTAAACGGCGTGAGCCTACTACTGCCGGGGCGCGCCTTCGAAGGCGTGTCCGGACGTTTTCGGTCTGCCCCCTGGACGATGATCACGAGTTGTCCGATACTTCCGGTCAAGTCCGGCCCGATATGTGGCAGATGACACTCGCTGGGGCCTCGGTTCCCGCAATCGGATGGATGGCTGGAATTCTTCCTTCCGCGATCATTGTCACCGGTGCGGACGTTCGGATTCCGGGAATCTCCGGGCGCTCCCGCACGTCTGACAGGACGAGGGCGCGGACGGGCACGGCGGGCATGGCCGGCCACGGGGCGGGAAGTGAGCGGACCATGAGGATGTACGAAGAGGACGGCGCGGCGACCCGAGGGGCGGGGCGGGGCCTGTGGGTGGAGGAACCGGCCCGCCGGCGCCGCATGCCGGACCCGGTACGGGCGTCCGCGGTGCGGGCGCTGCTGATCGTGGCGGTGACCCTGACCGAGGCCACGGTCACCTTCTTCCTCGCGGTGACGGGCTCCTGGCTGGCCTTCCCGATGGTGCTCTGCGGGATAGCCGGGACGGTCGTGGCCACCTGGGCGGTGCTGGACGTGTGGATCACCCGGCAGATGTGGAACCAGCGCGGCGGCGTGGTGTCCGAGCCGAGCAGCGCCGCCCGGGAACCCTGGGCGGCGCGCGCCCCCGGGCACCCGGGCCGGGGCGTGGGCGACCCGCGCGGGGCGGCGCCCCGGCCCCGGTAGCCCGCGGGTCCCCGCCGGTCCCCCCGGTAGCCCGCGGGGACCCGCGGGCCTCAGGAAGCGGTGGCCGAGCGGCGGAACATGCGGGTCGCGGTGATCTCGCCGTGGATGGTCTCCCCGTCCGGCGACCGCTGCGGCAGACCGGGCCGCAGGTGCTCCTCGACGCTGATGTACTTCAGGCCCGCCCGCAGGTCGGCGTCGTTGCGCAGCCGGATGACCAGCGGGAACTCGGCGAGGGCCGTGGTGTCGAAGAGGCCCGTCGTGTAGAGCAGCTGGACGCCGAGCGCGTCGGAGACGGCCCGCTGGAGTTCCAGCAGGTAGGTCGCGTTCGCGCGCCCGATCGGGTTGTCCAGGAACAGCGTGCCCGCGTGGCGGTGCTTGTCGCGGCCCCGGTCGTTGCTGCGCAGCGCCGCCATCGTGCAGTACAGGGCGATGGCGGCGGTCAGCAGCTGGCCGCCGGAGAAGACGTCGCCCATCTGGCCGACCGGGACCCGCTCGGCGCGCAGCACCGCGTCCGGCTTGAGGATCTCCACGGCGATGCCCTTGGGTTCGAGGGCCGCCTGGACGCCGCGCAGCAGCAGGGACATGCCGTCGCGGCGGCCGCCCTCGCCGAAGGAGGCGGTGCTGTTCTTCTTGACGGCCGCGCGGGTGGCCTCGTCGATGACCTCGCCCAGCCGCTCGGTGAGGGTGGCCTGGTCGGGCTCCTCGAAGCGGATCCGCAGGAACTCCTGGCCCGACCACTCCCCCAGGCCCTCCGGCAGCTGGGAGAGGCGCTGCGCGGAGCGCAGGGTGGCCAGGGCGGATTCGACGAGGCCGCGGAGCCGGTCGACGATGCTGTCGCGGTTGCGCTCCAGCTGGGCGAGCTCGTCGGTCAGGACGCGCAGCCGGGGCGCGAAGGCCGCGGCCCAGGCGGCGGCGTGCTCGGGCAGCGCGGAGGCGGGCAGTTCGCGGATCTGCTGGCGGGCGGGGGTGCGCACCTGCTCGTAGCGGGTGGCGTTGGCGTGCCGGACCAGGACGTCGCTCGCCTCGCGCACCGCGGACTCGGCGGCCGAGAGGTCGGCCGCGCAGCCGCGCAGGGAGCGGCGTGCCTCGGTGGCGGACTGCCGGGCCTCCTCCAGGCTGCCCGGGTGCGGCACCGGCTCCTGCTCGTCCTCCGGGTGGCTGTGGTCGCGCAGCAGGTCCCGCAGGAGGGCCGCGGTCTCGTCGAAGCCCCCGGCGCCGTCCTCGGCCGCGCGGTGGGCGCGCAGCAGGTCGGCGTGGGCGGCGCGGGCGCTCTCCACGGCGGCGGAGTGGGCGGCGAGCTGGGCGGTGGCGGTGCGCAGCAGGCCCTGGGCCTGATCCACGTCGGCCGGGACCAGTTCCTCGGGGAGTTCGGTGTGGGCCTCGCCGTCGGCGGGGGCGTGCCGTTCGGCCTCGCCGCGCAGCCGGCCGAGCTGCTCGCTGGCGGTGGACGCACGGGATTCCAGCATCTGTACGAGGGCCTCGGCGCGGGCCGCGGCTGCCTGCCGGGAGGGGCCGTCGGCGCCGTCGGTGCCTTCGAGGAGCTGGGCGGCACGGGTGCGGACCTTGTTGGTGAGGCGGTCGAGTTCGGCGAGGGCGGCGCTCTCGTCGCTCTCGGCGCGGGCCTGTTCGGCGCGCAGGTCGGCGCCGACGCCGACCTTCTCGTAGAGCCGGGAGGCGGCCCGGTAGGCCTCGCGCAGGTCGGGGAGCGGGGCGCGCGGGGCGTCCTCGGCGGGCAGCTGGTCGGGAGCCCCGGCGATCTCGGCGCGTTCGGCACGCAGGGCGCGGGCGGTGCGGCGGGCGTCGTCGGCGGCGCGCTGGGCGGCCCGGCGGTCCTCGTCGGCGGCGCGGGCCCGGTCCAGGCAGGCCTCGGCGCGGGCCTCCGACTCGGCGGCCTCCTCGGCGAGTTCGCGGGCCCTGGTCTGCCAGCCGGAGCGCTCGCGCAGCCGGTGGGCCAGGCCGGAGAGGGCGTCGGCGGCACGGCGGGCGCGCTGGGCGGTGTCCTGGCGCTCGTCGCGGACCCGGGCCGCGTCGGCGGCGGCCTCCTCGGCCTCGGCGCGTACCGTACGGGCCTCCGCGAGCTCGGCGTCGGCCTCCTCGGCGAAGGTCCGGGCGGCGGCGGCGTGTTCGGCGAGCTGGACGAGGCGGCCGGGCGGGCAGCCGGTGCGCCAGGAGCTGAGCCGGGCGGCGAGCTCTCGGTCGCCGGAGAGGCGGGCGGCGAGGTCGCGGATCTCGGTGTCGCGGGCCGTGGCGCGGGCGCGGAGAGCCTGGCGCTCCTCGTCGGCGGCGTGCTCGTCGTGCATGGCCGGGTTCGGCGGCACGAGGAACACGGAATCGGTGTCCCCTGCGGGCGGTACGGGCGCCAGCAGGGCCGCGGCGGTGCCGACGGCGACGGTGGAGCGGGGCAGCAGCGCGGCGGCGGAGAGGACCTCGCGGGCGCGGCCGTGGGTGTCGGGGTCGGTGATCACGACGCCGTCGACGAGTTCGGGGCGGGCGGCGAGGACGGCGGCGTGGTCGGCCGGGTCCACGGACTGCGCGAGGTAGCGCCAGCCGGGCAGGGCCGGGATGCCGTGTTCGCCGAGGTACTCGACGGTGGCGAGGACGTCGGGGCCGGGCGGCAGCAGGCCGCCGTCGCCGAGGGCGCCGAGGATGCGGGCGTCGTCGGCGGCGGCGGTGCGCAGCTCGAACAGCTGGCGTTCGGCGGAGCCGACGGTGTCGGCGAGCAGCCGGACCAGCTCGTCGGAGCCCCGGTCGAGGTCGGCGACGGTCAGCCCGCCGGGGGCCGCGGCGGTCGCGGAGACCGCGGCGGCGGCGGAGCCCTGGGCGCCCGGCTGGCCGGCTGCGCCGGCGCCGACCCCGGCCCTGTCCGGGCCCGGCCCGGCCGCGCCCGACGGGGCGGAAGCGGGCTGCGTACCCCCGCGCGGGCGCGGGAGGAAGGTGTCGGGGGCCGACGGGAGGCCCAGGAGCTCCGCCAGGCGGGGCGAGGCGGCCAGCGAGGCGGCCGCTCGTTCCTCGGCCGCGTGGGCGGCTTCGGCGGCTTCCGCGGCGTCGGCGGCGCGGGCGGCGGTGAGCTCGGCGCGGGATTCGGCGGCGGTGGCCTCGCGGGCGGCGTCGGCGGTCGCGCGGGCGGCCTCGCGGGACTCCTCCCAGGCGGCGACGGCGGCCTTCTCGGCGTCGCTGGCGGCGAGCGCGGCGCGGGCCGGGTCCGCGTCGGGTGCGGTGTCGTCGAGCCAGCCGGCCTTCACGGCCTCGGCGGTCTCCTGCTCGACCTCGGCGAGGCGGGTGCGCAGGTGTTCGGCCTCGCTGCGGGCGCGCTGGGCGGCGGTGGCGGCGGAGGTGGCGTCGCGGTGGGCGGTCTCGCCGATGTCCTGGAGCCCGGCGGAGCGCTCCTCCTCCTCGTTGGCGGCCCGCTCGCCCTGTTCGGCGGCGGTGTGCAGGGCCCGTACCAGCTCGGCGGCGGCCGTGGCGCGCGCGGCCAGGGCCGGGGCGGCGTCCCGCTCGGCCTCCAGGATCGCGGCGGCGACCCGGGCGGAGCGGTCGGCGGCGGCGCGGTGGCGCAGCACGGTCTCGGCGGCCTGCCAGGCGGAGTGCAGGGTGCGGGCTTCGAGGAGCTCGCGGCGCTGGGCGGCGGCGGCCTTGTCGGCCACGGTCAGGGCCAGCGAGGCGTGACGGTAGGCGAGTTCGGCGGAGACCGCGGCGCTGCGGGTGCGCTGCGCCTCGGCGGCGGTGACCCCGTGGGCGGCGCCGGTGACCCGCTGGGCGAGGTCGGCCGCGCGGCCGCGTTCCGCTCCGGCGCGGGCGGACAGCCGCCGGGCGAGGGTGCGCGTACGGCGTTCGGCGCCGGCGTGGACGTCGCGCAGCCGGGAGCGGGTCTCGGCGGCCTCGACGATGCGGGTGAGGAGGTCCACCGAGCCCGCGGTGAAGTCGCGTTCGGCCATCAGCTCGGCGCGGCGGCCCAGCTTGTTGCCGAAGCCGTGGACCAGGTCGGCGAGGCCGTCGGTGTCGCGGGTGTCGGTGACGGCGCGCAGCAGCAGGTCGGTGAAGTCGGAGTCCTTCTTGACCGCGAACAGGCCGGCGGCCTCGCCCTCGTCGGCGTTCATCTCGCGCTGGTAGCGGAAGAGTTCGGGGTCGAGGCCGAGTTCGGTGAGGTGCTCGTTCCAGCGGTCGTGGATCTCCTCGAAGTACACCTCCAGGTGCGGGTACGCCTTCCCGGCCTCGGTGAGGGCGTCGCGGAAGCCCTTCATCGTGCGGCGCCGGCCCTGGGCGCCGGAGGCTCCCTCGACGGGCGGGCGTACGGCGGTGGCCTCGGCGACGGGGAGGTTGTCCAGGCTCAGACCCGGACCGGGGCGGAAGGAGTACCAGGCCTCGGCGAACTTGCGGGGGTCGTTGGAGACCTGCCGGCCGCGCCACTCGCTGACCTTGCCGACGACCACGCACTCGCCGGTCTGGGTGTGCTGCCACTCCAGGGCGACGTGTCCGCAGTCGTCGGCGAGCAGGAACTTGCGCAGCACGCCGGAGCTGGCGCCGCCGAGGGTGTTGCGGTGGCCGGGGAGCATCACCGAGAAGATCAGCTTGAGCAGGACGGACTTGCCGCCGCCGTTCTCCAGGAAGAGCACGCCGGCGGGCGCGGGGCGCCGGGGCGGCCCGGTGGGCTCGTCCTCGAAGAACTCCGCCTGGGCGGGCGCCGGGTGGGGCACCGGCTCACCGACTCCCCGCAGGTCGAGCACGGTGTCGGCGTAGCGTGCGCCGGCGGGCCCGATGGAGTAGAGGCGGATCCGGGACAGCTCGTACATGGCGGCGGACTCTCGTGCTCTGTCGTGGGTCGTGTGCGTGGGGGGCGTACGGGATCGGGTGCGGGCTCAGGCGTGGAAGGGCAGGCCCGCGTCGGCGGCGAGTTCCAGGTCGTCGCCCTCGGGCGGCGGCAGGAGGGTGGCGGAGCCGTCGCTGACGGGGACCACGCCCAGTTCCAGGAGTTCGGCCATGGCCGCGCTGCCCGCCATGTCGCGGACCTGGAGCTGGTAGCGGGGGGTGGTGCGGTAGGTGCCGCCCGCCTCGTCGCCGGTGCGCTGGAGGAACCCGGACTCGGTGAGGAAGGCGGCGGCCTTGCCGACGATGCCGGTGGTGGAGCCGGCGAGGCGGCGGGCGTCCTTGGTGGCTCCGGTGGCGCTGCGGCGGGCGTAGACCCGCCAGGCGGCCTCCAGGCCGGGGGCGTCGGAGGCGGGGTCGGTGTTCTCGCCGAGCTGCTCGGCGCGCTCCTCCAGGCGGCGGCAGGTCTGGCGGACGAAGGCGTCGACGCCGTTGACGGTGACGCGGCCGATGTAGCCGTTGTCGGCGAGGTCCTCGGGGCGGGGGAAGGCGAGGGCGGCGACGGCGAGGTGGGCGAGGCCGTGCAGGAAGCGGTCGCCGCCGTCGGCGGCGGTGCGGCGGGCGTAGTCGCCCATGCGGACGGCGAAGACGGAGTCCTCGGCGGCGGCGACGGCCATCCCGGCGCGGGGGGACACCTCCAGGACGACGAGGCCGAGGCCGGTGGCGACGGCGTCGGCGAGCCGCCCGAAGGCGGGCTCCTCGCGGTAGCGGCGCAGCAGCTCGGCGTACTCCGCGTCGCGGGCGGGCAGCAGCCGGGGCTGGAGTCCGAAGGCGACGAGGCGGGCCGCGTCGGCGGCGTCGGCGGGCGTGACGGATCCGGCGGCGGGCGCGACGGGAGCCGACGGCGCCTCGGACTCGCTCCACGCGGGGTGCGGCTCGCTCCACGCGGGGCGCTCGGCGTGGTGGTCGCTCACTGGTACGTCTCCTCGGCGGTGCGGTGCGGGGGCTGTGCGGTGGGGGTGGCGGCCCGGGGACGGCGGCCTGTCCGCGGCAGCGCGCGGCGGCGGTGCGGGACGGCTCCGGGGCGGCCGGGCCCGGCGGCGGACGCCGTCGGGGCGGTACGGGGGCCGGGCTCCGGCGCGGGCCGGCGCGTCCCGGTTCCCGCGCCGCCGGGGCGCGGGCGGGGCGGGGTCACGATGCCTCCGCACGGTCGGCCGCCATGCCGGCGGCGTCCAGGAGGGCCGTGCCGACGATGAGGTCCGCACCGCCGAACTCCGGGTCGTCGAGCTCGGTGCCGTCGTCCACGGCGAACAGCATCCGCTCCTCGCCCTGGCGGTACGCCGTGCCCACCGCCGGGCTCGCGGCGTGGACGGCCAGCAGGGCCACCAGGTAGGGCAGGTCCGGGTCCTCGCGCCGGGCCTCGGCGAGCAGCCCGGACAGCCGGCGCGGGGCGTCGTGCGGGAGGTCCAGCAGCCCGGTCGCGCGGGCGAGCTGCTCCTCGCTGAAGCGGCTGTCGTCGGGGGTGGCGATCAGGTCGGGCTCCGGCATCTCCACGCCGAGGTGCTCCCGCTCCACGGGCGGGGTCAGCAGGATCTCCACCAGGTCGGCGACCCGGACCGAGACGGGGGTGCGCAGTCCGGTGCCCGCGGCGAAGAAGGCGTCGGTGACCCGGGTGGCGTGCTCCAGCGGCAGCGGCAGCAGGGGGGCCACGAGCTGGCCGTAGAGGTCGATGCCGGAGCGCGGGGCGGGCGCGGCGAAGGCCTGGCGGTCCTGTTCGGCGCGGAAGAGCGGGCCGGCGTCGAGCAGCCGGGACTGGAGCTGGGTGTGCCGGCGGATGCAGTCCTTGACGATGTCGACGAGCTCGGCCGCGCGCCGCTTGTTGTCGGGGTCCTCCGCCTCGTCGCGCGCCTTGCGGATGTTGGTGAGGATCGCGTTCTCGTGCCGGTAGCGGTCGGCTACGTGGTCGAGGGCCTCGGCGATCATGTCCGGGACGGCCTGGAGCCAGTCCACGGCGCGGACGTTGCGCCGCGTCGCGTCGAGGGTGCGGCGCAGCGTCTCGGCGTACTGGACGGTGCGGTAGCGGGCCTGCTCGGCGGCGAGCTGCGCGTCCGCGAGCCGGCCGCGGCTGATCAGCACCTCCAGCTTGACCTCGGCGGCGATCTGCGCGCTGGTGACGTCCGTGTCGAGCGCGCCGACGAGGACGTTGACGGCCTCGTCGGTGGTGCGCAGGTACACCGCGCCGCCGTAGCCCGGGACCTCCTCGATCAGCTTGAAGTCGTAGTCGCGCCGGACGTACACGCCGTCGGGGCCGAAGGTGCCGTAGATCGCGCGGAAGCCGCGGTCCACGCTGCCCACGTTGATCAGGTTCTCCAGCACCCAGCGCGCGACGCGCTCGTGCTCGGCCGCCGGGCGCGCGGGGGCCTGGGCGGCGACGCGCGGCAGCAGGCGGGCCACTATCTGCTCGTGGTCGGCCCCGGTGTCGAAGTCCATGTTGAGCGTGACCAGGTCGATCGCCGACAGCGCCACCTCCGCCATGGCGTAGACCCCGTACTCGCCGGCCAGATTGGCCTTGCGGACGTCGAGGTCGTGCAGCGGGGCGGTGCAGGCGAGGGCGCGCAGCCGACGGGCCAGGCCCTCGTCGGCTGCGGGGCCCGGCGCCGGGGACGCGAGGGTCTTCGCCGGGGCAGGGAGAGTCACGACGGAAAGACTAGGCGGTGTCACGGACAACATCCCAAACGGCATGGTTCGGCCGGATCGTCCCCGCCGTCGTGGAGGGACGCGCGCGCCCTGTTCTACGCTCGCCGCATGGCTCCCATGATCACATCTCCCACGGCCCCGATCGACCTCAACGCCGACCTGGGCGAGGGTTTCGGACGGTGGACGCTGACCGACGACGCGGCCCTGCTGTCCGTGGTCACGAGCGCCAACGTGGCCTGCGGCTTCCACGCCGGCGATCCCTCGATCATGCGCCGGGTCTGCGAGCTGGCCGCCGAACGCGGCGTACGCATCGGCGCGCAGGTCTCGTACCGCGATCTGGCGGGCTTCGGACGGCGGTCGATGGACGTGCCGCCCGGGGAGCTGGCGGACGAGGTCGCCTACCAGATCGGGGCCCTGGAGGTGTTCGCCCGCGCCGCCGGGTCCCGGGTGTCGTACGTGAAACCGCACGGCGCCCTCTACAACCGGACCGTGCACGACGCGGCCCAGGCGGGCGCGGTCGTCGCCGGGGTCCGGCTCGCCGCCGGGGAGGCCGGGCTGCCGGTGCTGGGCCTGCCCGGGTCGCGGCTCCTCGCCGCCGCCGCCGAGGCCGGGCTGGAGCCCGTGGCGGAGGCCTTCGCCGACCGGGCGTACGCGCCCGGCGGGACGCTGGTCCCGCGCGGCGAGCCGGGGGCGGTGGTCCACGACCCGGACGCGGTGGTCGCGCGGGCGGTGGGAATGGCCGCCGGGGGCTCCGTGACCGCCGCCGACGGGAGCCGGATCGCCGTGGCCGCCCGTTCGCTGTGCGTGCACGGGGACACCCCGGGGGCGGCGGAGCTGGCCCGGCGGGTCCGGGACGCGCTGGGCGCGGCCGGGGTGCGGGTCGAGGCCTTCGCGTGAGGGCCCTGGTGGTGGGGGCGCGGGCCCTGCTGGTCGAGGTGGACTCGGCGGACGAGGTCGCCGCGCTCCACGCCGAACTGCTGCGCCGCCGGGACGCGGGCGAGCTGGAGGGCGTACGGGAGGTGGTGCCGGCCGCCCGGACCGTGCTCCTGGACGGCGTACGGCGGCCGGCCGCGCTGGCGGCCCGGATCGCGGGCTGGGAGGTGCCGCCGCTCGCGGAGACCGAAGGGCCACTGGTCACCGTCCCCGTACGGTACGACGGCGCGGACCTCGCGGAGGTGGCCGCGGCGTGGGGCGTGGCGCGGGAGGAGGTCGCGGGGCTGGTCGGCGCCACCGTCTTCCGGGTGGCCTTCTGCGGGTTCGCACCCGGCTTCGGCTACCTGACGGGGCTGCCGGAACGGCTGTGGCTGCCCCGGCGCGCCACGCCCCGTACGGCCGTCCCGGCGGGCTCGCTCGCGCTGGCCGGGGAGTACGCGGGGGTCTACCCGCGCTCCTCCCCCGGCGGCTGGCAGCTGATCGGGTCCACCGACGCGGTGCTGTGGGACCCGGCGCGGGAGCCCGCGGCGCTGTTCGCGCCCGGGGTACGGGTGCGGTTCACCGAGGCGGGGACATGACGGAGCTGCTGGTGCTGCGGGCGGGGGCCCTGACCACCCTCCAGGACCTGGGCCGCCCCGGGTACGCCCACCTGGGCGTACCCCGCTCGGGCGCCCTGGACACCGCCGCGCACGCCCTGGCCAACCGGTTGCTGGGCAACCCGGCCGGTGCCGCGACGCTGGAGACCACCTTCGACGGGGTCACGCTGCGCGCCCTGTCCCCGGTCACGGTGGCCGTGACCGGGGCTCCCTGCGCGGTACGGGTCTGCGGGCGCCCGGCGGCCTGGGGTGCGCCGGTCCGGCTGCGGGCGGGGGCGGAGCTGGACGTGGGCCGGGCGGAGTCCGGGCTGCGCGGCTACGTCGCGGTGCGGGGCGGGTTCGCCGTCCCGCCGGTGCTGGGCAGCCGCGCGACGGACCTGCTCTCGGGGCTGGGCCCGCCGGTCCTGACGGCCGGGACGGTGCTGCCGGTGGGACCCCCGGGGCCCGACCCGGTGTCCGGGACGGACACCCTGCGGGTGCCGGCCGCGCCCGGGGCCCCCGGGGTCCCGGGCGAGCTGGTGCTCCCGCTGCGGCCGGGGCCGCGCGCCGACTGGTTCACGGGGGCTTCGCTGGCCCGGCTGCTGACGGCGCGCTACCGGGTGTCGGGGGCGTCCAACCGCATCGGGCTGCGCACCGAGGCGGGCCCGCCGCTCACCCGCGCCCGGGGCGGGGAGCTGCCGAGCGAGGGGATGGTGCTGGGCGCGGTGCAGGTGCCCCCGGACGGCCTGCCGGTGGTGTTCCTGGCCGACCACCCGGTGACCGGGGGCTACCCGGTGGTCGGCGTGGTCCCGGAGGGCCCGGCCCTGGACGCGGCGGCCCAGGCCCGTCCGGGGGTGGGGGTGCGGTTCGTGGGGGTGGGGTTCGTGGCCGAGGGGTGAGGGGTGAGGGGCTAACGGGTGGTGCGGGCCAGCCGGTAGAGCACGTTGCGGCGCAGCGGGCCCTCGGGCTCCTCGGGGTCGTCGAAGTCCCCGGCGGGGTCGTAGGTCATCCCGATGCGCCGCATCACCGCCTGTGAGGGGAGGTTGGTGGCCGTCGTCACCGCGAGGACCTCCGGCAGGGCGAGGGTGTCCAGCCCGAAGGACACGGCGGCCAGGGCGGCTTCGGTGGCGTACCCCTGCCCCCAGGCGGAGCGTGCCAGCCGCCAGCCGGCCTCCACGCCGGTGAAGGGCATGCCCTCGTCGACGGGGTCCAGCCCGGTGAGCCCGATGAACTCACCGGTGGCCACGACCTCGACGGCCCACCAGCCCCAGCCCCGCTCTTCCAGGCCGGCCTGGAAGCGGGCGGCGGACGCCGCGCTCTGCTCGGGCGTGAGCACCCTGGAGAAGTACCTGCGGACCTCCGGATCGGCGTTCATCGCCGCCCAGGGCCCGAGGTCGGCCTCCCGCCACCCGCGCAGCACCAGACGCTCGGTCTTCAACTCGTACATCCCGCCAACGTAGCGGGGGTGGTCGGGGTCGGGGGGCGGCGGGACTCGACCTGGTCCGGATCAGGGAGGGTATGGGGGTTTCCCGTCAGTCTCACTGTCCTTCCGTGTCGGGCCGGGCCGTCAAGGGCGCTCCTTCGTCGCGTCGCTTCGCGATGGCCTTCGGCCACCCTTGACAGCCCGTCCCGCCACGGAATGCCAAAGACTGTCGGGAAACCCCCAAAAGAACGGTCCACGGGTTCATGGGCGAGGGGCGGGCGGCTCAGAGATGTGCGAGCCCTTTCCCGCCCATCCTCCAATCCGGCCGATAAGCGCCTCGGCCCCAAGCCCGGGCCGAACCAGACCTCACGAAACGGCGATCAGACCGTCCAGCCACAACATCGGGACGGCAGACGCATCGGATCGCTACGCGCTTCGCACGGCTTGGCGTCCGGCCGTCGTCTGGGGCTGGTACCCGCACAGGAAGACGATCGAATGGGCCTGGAGGCATGACGGACGCATCGGATCGCTACGCGCTTCGCACGGCTTGGCGTCCGGCCGCCGTCTGGGGCCGATACCTGCACGGAAGGACGATCGGATGGGTCTGGGGGGGCAGGCGCTGCCCTCGGCACGCGTGTGGTCAGGAAGCGGCGCGGGCGAGCATGGAGGCGACGATGAGGTGGTGGAAGGGCTCGATGAGCCTGAAGTAGAGGCGGCCGACCGGCCGGTTGAAACGGACGACCGTGGTGCAGACGCCCTCCAGGCCCGGTCCTTCGGCCTTGGGGCGGACCGCGAAAGAGGCACGGAAGGCCAGGTGCTTGTCGTCGTCGCCGCAGAGGATCTCGTCCTCGTGGACCTCCAGGACCGTGAAGGGTCCCCGCCTGACGCCCGGCTCGATGCGGGTGTCCCGTGCCGCCGTACGCTCCTGCACCCGCAGGCCGAAGGGGGCCACCAGCCTGTCGCGTACGGCCATCAGCCGGCCCGCCCACCGTGGACGCTTCGACAGGAGCAACCGGGTGAACCCTTCGGCGTTCGTGCCCGGCGGAAGGTCGACGGCCACCGCGTCGACGTGGTCGTACGACCCCAGACTCGCACCTGCCGCCTGCACCACGGGGAGCACGTTCCTGCGAACTGCCTTGGCCATGAGCCCCATTAGCTCACACGTCCCCCGACCCGCCGCCCCCGGGCCCGGTGTCCGACCCATGACGGCCGCCGGACGCCAAGCCGTGCGAAGCGCGTAGCGATCCCACGCGCCCGTCATGCCTCCAGGCCCATCCGACCGTCCTTCCGTGCAGGTATCGGCCCAGGACGGCGGCCGGACGCCAAGCCGAGGGAAGCGCGTAGCGATCCGGTGCGCCAGGGCTCGGGAGGGAGTGGTTGGACGATCTGGTCGTCGTTCGGTGTGGTCTGGCGGCCACCGGCCCGGAATCACATGCAAATGGGCCCGCATCTCGGGTCCACCCAGGCGGGACGGCTCGCACATCCCTGATGAACCCTCCTGCCTTCGCTTCCCTCCCGGCCGTTTCCCTGGGGGCTTCCCGACAGTCTTTGGCATTCCGGGACGGGACGGTCTGTCAAGGGTGGCCGAAGGCCATCGCGAAGCGACGCGACCGCAGGGAGCGCCCTTGACAGGCCGGCCCGGCACGGAAGGACAGTGGACTGGCGGGAAGCCCCCAGCCCCTCCCGATCCCGGCCGGGGGAGCACCGCCCACCACCGACCCCGACTCCGGCCCCGACCCGTACCAGCCCTACACCGCCGACTCCGGCGCGATGCGGCTGCGGACCGCCGACTGGACGTCCTCTTCCTCCGCCGGGTCCGCGGCGAGGCGGCGGAGGCGGGGGGCGACGCGGGCGTCGGCCGTCTCCGCGTGGCGGGCGGCCACCTCGCGGGTGGTCTCCTCGCAGTCCCAGAGGCACTCGACGGCGAAGCCGGCCCCGAAGGACGGGTCCGTGCTGGCCAGGGCGCGGGCGGCGCGCCCGCGCAGGTGGGAGGAGGACGTCTCCCGGTAGACGTGCCGCAGCACCGGGGCCGCGCAGCCGATGGAGAGCCGGCCGGCGCCGTCGACGAGGGCGAACAGGCGGACGGTGTCGGGGCCCGAGCCCCGGACGGTGGAGCGCAGGGCTCCGAGGACCAGGCCGGCGTCGTCGGCTCCGCCGCGGGCGGCCAGGAGGGCCGCGGCGGCCGCTCCCAGGGCGTCGGGCCGGTGCACCCAGAGCCGGGCCCGGTCGAGGGCCGCGGGGCCGCACATGCGCTCGTAGGCGGCCACGGCGGGCTCGTCCCCGGCGGCTTCGATGAGGTCCAGGACGGCCGGGTTCTCCGGTTCGGCGAGGACCAGGTGGTGCAGTGCGGTGGCGCGGGCGGCCTCGCCGTCGGCTCCGGCGGCGGCCGCGAGGATGGCGGGGCGGTCTTCGGGCGCGGCCACGGCGGCGAGGCAGCGCGCGGCGGGCACGTGCAACGGCGTACCGCGGCGCAGGCCGTCGGCGGCCCAGTCGAAGACGGCCTGCACGCCCCAGCCGGGGCGGGGTCCGCTCGGGGTCAGCTGGCGCTGCCAGCGGTCGAAGGAGCCCTGCTGGCGGGCGGCGCGCAGGCGCTCCCCGTACAGCGGGGACTCCTCCCACAGGCACCACGGGCGGGGCTCGTAGGCGTCGCGGACGGCGGTGGCGAGCCGGGCGTCGCCCTCGGGGGTGGAGGGGAACCGGGCGAGGACGGCGTCGGCGAGGGAGCGCAGCCCCTCGTCGTCGTCGCGCAGGGCGAGCTCGTCCAGGGCCCACGCCCAGTTGGCGCCGCAGGCGGCGTAGCGGCGCAGCAGCGCGATCGCGTCGTCGCGGCCGTAGGAGGCCAGGTGGCCGAGGACGGACAGGGCGAGGCCCGTGCGGTGGTCCTCTTCGTCGACGAGGTCGTCGGGGCTGAAGAGGTGGGCCTCGATCGTGCCGAGGGGGCCGTCGAGGTCCAGGTACAGGCGGGCGTAGTACAGGGAGCGGTTCTCGACCTGCCAGTCCTGGCGCGGGTCGCGGAGCACGCACTCGTCCAGGGCCGCGAGGGCCTCCGACCGGGGCGCCGCGAGCGCGTGCAGCGTGCCGTCGCCGCGGCCCCGCTGGAGGAGCCCGAGCAGGGTGCCGCTTGGCGCTATGACTGGTTCGAACATGGGAATGGCCTCAAATCAAGCTGGGGACGCAACCGGGAATCGGGATTCACAGAGCCGCGTAACAGCATGTGAGGACGTCCGCCGTCATGTTCCGCTCGATGTAGACCATTGCCTTCTCACTCTCGTCGGTGCTTCGCGACCCTGGCGGCCGGTTCGGCAGGGGTGGGTGTGGACACCCGTCGTGTCCAGCCCGCTCCTGCCCGTCCGTCATGTCCGCGAATCGAATCCGACGCCATGATGACCCAGGCGGTTTGTGTGCCGCGACCACATTTAAGGCCGCCGTGACCAAGCCGTGAGGTCTCGGCCGGGTCCGGGCCGGGCGTGGCCCGGGAAAAACCGGATTACCGGGCTCCGAAGAGTTCCAGCAGGTCGGCCTTGGCGAACATGCGGGCGGTGTCCACGGCGGAGGGGGTTCCGGCGTTCGGATCGGCCCCGCCGGCGAGGAGCGCGCGGATGACCGCCTCCTCGCCCTTGAAGACCGCTCCGGCGAGCGGGGTCTGGCCGCGGTCGTTGGCGCGGTCCGCCTCGGCGCCGCGGGCCAGCAGGACGGTGACGGCATCGGCGTGGCCGTGGTAGGCGGCGAGCATCACGAGGGTGTCGCCGCGGTCGTTGGTGAGGTTCGCGGGGACGCCGGCGTCGAGGTAGGCGGTCAGCGTCTCGGTCTCGCCCTGGCGGGCGAGGTCGAAGATCTTGGTGGCCAGCTCGATGACGTCCGCGTCGGGAACGCCGGCCGCGGCGTCGGACGCCTGCGCCGCGTTGGCCGTGCCGGCCGCGTGGTCCGCATTGGCCGCGTGGTCCGCGTTCTCGTCGGTCCTGCTCATCACTCGTGCCGCCTTTCACTCGCTACTCGTCGCTCGCCGCTTCGGCAAGAGTTTCCCCAGGCCGGGCGGGCCGTGGGGTGCACGGCACTGCGTCCGTACGGGTGAATCGTCAGGGTAGCGCCCGGTGAGGGACATGAGGGGGCCGGTCCGAGGCAAGGATGCCGGTCGGCGGCGTGCGCACACCCTGCGAGGCGGACGCGCCAGTCAGGGTGGGCCGGGCCGGTGAAAAAGCTAAAGATTCACCCGTATGCACCTTTTGTCGCATTGATACTTCCTGTGAGCCTGGAAGAACTGATGGTGACCGTCCCCACCCACCAGGAGAACGTCTCATGGTCTTGTCCATCTCAGGTGTCGTCCTGCTCGGCATCATCTGCTTCCTCTTCTTCAAGAAGGACGGGATGAAGCTGACGCACGCGTTCGTCTGCGCGCTCTTCGGCTTCTTCCTCGCCGGCTCCGCCATCGCCCCCAGCATCACGGCGAGCACGGCGAGCCTCGCGAGCCTGCTCGGCGGGATCAAGCTCTAGACCGCCCCGACCCGCACCGTCCCGCACCACCACAACTCCAGGAGACGACCGTGGCACGGCGCCCACTCCCCCGAATCCTCAGCAGCGGCACCGTGTCGCTCGCCCGGGGCCGCGACTTCGCTCGCACGGCCGCCGACAGCGCCACGGACGTCCTCCATCCGCTCCTCACCATCGGGCGCGGTCTGCGCATCCTGGCCGCGGCCGGGCGGCGGAAGTGGACCGCGACCCCCAAGGACAAGCGTGGTCCCGCGTTCTTCCTGGGAGCCGCCTGCGTCCTCGTGGTCGCGCTCCTCCCCTACGGCCCCCTCGCCGCCCTGATCTCCCTCATGGCGGCGGCGGCCTGGCAGGGACGCGACCGCACCCCGGTGAAGACCGGGCCCAGTGACGCCGAGACCGAACGGCTCGGATCCCTCTACGAGGCCCTCGTGCCGTACTTCTCCATCCCCGAGGACCCGAATCCGCTCTTCACCCACGGCGGGAGCTGGGACGGGGCCTTCGGCGACCACGCCTTCGACGAGGCCGGCCGGGTCACCCGGCTCCGCATCCGCTACCCCGCCTACTTCACCGACGGCGAGGCCGCCTCCCGGGCCCGGATCGAGGCCCTGCTGCACGCCAAGTCCGGGCGCGGGCGGGAGTACCGCTTCGACTGGGACGAGGAGGGCAACCAGCTCGACCTGCGCGTACTGGCCGCACTGCCCACCGGTATCGCGGCCCAGCCCTTCGTGACCTCCCCGGGCGAGACCGTCCTCGGCTTCACCGACCCGGCGGGGGTCCGGCGCACCCTGCCCGTGATCGAGGACGACGAACCCCGCGACGAGCCGCCCGTGGTCTGGCGCACCGGCCCCCGCTCCACCGAGCCGCACCTGCTGGCCGTCGGCCAGCCCGGCAGCGGCACCTCCAGCCTGCTGCGCTCGATCGCCCTCCAGGCCCTGCGCCACGGCGGCGACGTCATGATCGTCGAGGGCGGCGGCAGCGGCGAGTACTCCTGCCTGTCCGGCCGCGCGGGCGTACGGGCCGTCGAGTGCGGGCCGAGCGGGGCGCTGGCCACGGTCGAGTGGGCCGCGCACGAGACCGAACGCCGTCTGATCGCCACCCACCGGGCCCACGAGGCGGGCCGGCCCGCCCCCGAGGACACCCGGCGCCCGCTGTGGATCCTGCTGGACCGGCCGAGCGTGCTCGGACACCTGGCCTCCGCCCAGGGCCACCCCGATCCCCTGGCGCAGCTCCAAGTGCCGCTGCGGCACGGGCGCGCCGCGCACGTCACGGTGGTGGTGGCCGAGCAGTTCGACCAGCTGGAACTGCTGAACGACGCCGTCTGGCAGCACACCCGGGCCCGCGTGGTCCTCGGGCCGGCCTCCGTCCAGCAGATCACCGACGTCCTCGGGCTGCCCCCGCACACGACCCCGCCGGCGCAGCCGCCGCCGGGCCGCGGGTACGCCCGGCTCGGTACGGGGCCGGTGCACCGGCTCCAGGTGCCCGCGACGCCGGACCCGTACGACGACGGCACGCACCCGGGCCACCGTCAGGCGGTCCTGGAGCTGCTCCCCGAACGGCAGGCGCCGGGTGCGGGCGGCGGGGAGGAGCCCACGACCCTGTCCAAGGCGCTGCGGCTCCAGCCCCCCGCGCAGGCGCCGGGTCCCTCGATCGACGCCGCGGAGATCCCGGAGGTGGCGGTGGAGGCCCCGTAGGCCCGCACCGCCCCGGTCCCGCCCCCGCTACGCGACGAACGTGCGCGGGGGCTCCGCGCCGCCGCCGCCCGCTCCGGTGCCGACCAGCCGGGCCGCCGCGGCGAGCCGGGCGGCGGCCTCCTCGGCCACCGGGCCGCCCACGGTGAACGGCAGCCGTACGTACCCCTCGAAGGCCCCGTCCACGCCGAACCGGGGGCCGGAGGGGACGCGGACCCCGACCCGCTCCCCCACCTCGGCCAGCCGGGAGCCGGACAGGCCGCCGGCGCGGGCCCACAGGGTCAGCCCGCCGCGCGGTACCTCGAACTCCCACTCCGGCAGCTCCCGGCGGACCGCGGCGACGAGCGCGTCCCGGTTGTCCCGGGCCTGCTCCCGGCGGATCCCGACGGCCTCCTCCCAGCCGCCGGTCCGCATCAGCCAGTTCACGGCGAGCTGTTCCAGCACCGGCGTGCCGAGGTCGGCGTAGGCGCGCGCGGCCACGAGGCTGCGGATCACGTCCGGGGCCGCGCGGACCCAGCCGATCCGCATCCCGGCCCAGAAGGCCTTGCTGGCGGAGCCGACGGTGATCACGGTGGAGCCGGCGGGGTCGAAGGAGCAGACCGGGCGCGGCATCTCCAGGTCCGGGTCCAGCCGGAGTTCCGCCATCGTCTCGTCGGCGATGAGCACGGTGCCGGCGGAGCGGGCGGCCTCGACCATGGCCCGGCGCTGGTCCTCGGAGGCCAGCGCGCCGGTGGGGTTGTGGAAGTCGGCGACGACGTAGGCCAGGCGCGGGGCGGCGTCGCGCAGCACCTGCCGCCAGACGTCCATGTCCCAGCCGCTCAGGCCGTCCGCCATGGCCACGGGGACCAGGCGCACCCCGGCGGCGCGCATGAGCTGGAGGATGTTGGCATAGGAGGGGGATTCGACGGCGATCCGCTCGCCCCGGCCCGCGAAGAGGCTGCAGATGGCGTCGATGGCGCCCATCGCCCCGGTGGTGACCATGATCTGCTCGGGCATGGTCGGGATGCCGCGTTCGGTGTAGCGGTCGGCGAGCATCCGGCGCAGCGCGGGGAGTCCGGCCGGGTAGTCGCCGTGGGTGTGGGCGTAGGGCGGGAGTTCCTCCAGGGCGCCCTGGACGGCCTTGGTGAGCCAGGGTTCGGGGGCCGGGAGGGCCGCGCAGCCGAGGTCGATCATCGAGCCGAGGGATTCGGGCGGGAGCGGTTCCAGGCCCCGGGCGGGGAGCGGGTTCCCGGCCGGTACGGAGGTCCAGCTGCCGGCGCCGCGGCGGGATTCCAGGAAGCCCTCCCCGCGCAGGGCCTCGTAGGCGGCGGCGACGGTGGTGCGGCTGAGGGACAGGGCGACGGCCAGTTCGCGTTCGGCGGGCAGCCGGGCGGCCACGGGGACCCGGCCTTCGAGGACGAGCAGCCGGATGCCGTCTGCCAGGGTGCGGTAGGCGGGTGACTTGCGGGCGCCGGGCGCGCCGGGGCGGTCCTGCTGCGAGGTGATGAGACGGGCGAGCTGTGCGGCACCGACCGCTGAGGTCCACTGAGCCATGGCGTCCGGTCCACCTTCATCGAATTGGCCTCGGCGGGCGGGATCCGGGGCCGGTATTGGATTGGTTCCGCGGCCCCAGAGTGTCACGGCGGGGTCCGTCCGGGCCAGAGGGGGTGGCGGGACCGGCTCCCCGGGGCGGGCCCGTTCACCCTGTGGCCACGCGTCCGCTGCCGTCCCGGGGAGCACAGCGGGCATACTGCGCCCGTGACTCACGTACGCCTTCGCCATCCGTATCTGGACCATCCCGCTCCGATCCCCTTCGCCCACCGGGGCGGGGCGGCGGACGGGCTGGAGAACACCTCCGCCGCCTTCCGCCGGGCGGCCGCCGCCGGGTACCGGTACTTCGAGACCGATGTGCACGCGACGGCGGACGGGAAGCTCGTGGCCTTCCACGACGCGACCCTGGACCGGGTCACCGACGGGCAGGGCCGGATCCGCGAGCTGTCCTGGAGCCGGGTGCGCGAGGCGCGGGTCGCGGGGACCGAGCCGCTGCCGCTGTTCGAGGAGCTGCTGGAGGAGTTCCCCGAGGCCCGCTGGAACGTCGACATCAAGGACGAGTCGGCCCTGCACCCGCTGGTGAACCTGATCGCGCGGGCCGGCGTCTGGGACCGGGTGTGCGTGGGGTCGTTCTCGGAGAGCCGGGTGGCCCGGGCGCAGAAGATCGCCGGACCGCGGCTCGCGACCTCGTACGGGGTGCGCGGGGTGGTGGGGCTGCGGCTGCGCTCCTTCGCGATCCCGGCGGCCCTGCGCGTGGGCGCGGTGGCGGCGCAGGTGCCCGAGACGCAGGCGGGCATCCGGGTGGTCGACCGGCGCTTCGTACGGACCGCGCACGAACGGGGACTCCAGGTGCACGTCTGGACCGTGAACGAACCGGAACGCATGGAGTCTCTGCTGGACCTGGGTGTCGATGGCATCATGACCGACCGGATCGACATCTTGCGCACGGTGCTGGACCGGCGCGGGGCCTGGGCCTGACGGGCCCGCGGGCCGCCGCGCCCGGTGCGGCGGCCGGGGCGTTCGGGGACCAGCGAGGGGGCGCTCATGACCGAGCGGACGGAAACAGAAGCGGAATCCGGCGAGGACGACGGCAAAGCCGCCGCCGCGCGCCGGCGGGAACAGCACGGCTGGTACTTCTACGACTTCGCCTGCTCGGTGTACTCGACGAGCGTGATCACGGTGTTCCTCGGCCCGTACCTGACCGCCGTGGCCAAGGCCGCGGCGGACGCCGAGGGCTACGTCCACCCGCTGGGGATCCCCGTCCGGGCCGGCGCCTACTTCGCCTACGCCGTGTCGGCCTCGGTGATCGTGGCGGTGCTGATCATGCCGCTGGTCGGGGCCGTGGCGGACCGGACGGGGCGCAAGAAGCCGTTGCTGGCGGCGGCCGCGTACACGGGGGCCACGGCGACGGCCGGGATGTTCTTCCTCGGCGGCGACCGCTACCTGCTGGGCGGGCTGCTGCTGGTCGTGGCGAACGCCTCGCTCTCGCTGTCGATGGTGCTCTACAACGCCTACCTGCCGCAGATCTCCACCCCGGACGAGCGGGACACCGTCTCCTCGCGCGGCTGGGCCTTCGGGTACACCTCGGGCGCGCTGGTGCTGGTGCTGAACCTGGTGCTGTTCCAGGGCCACGACTCCTTCGGGCTCTCCGAGGGCGCGGCGGTGCGGATCTGCCTGGCGTCCGCGGGGCTGTGGTGGGGTGCCTTCGCGGTGATCCCGCTGCGCCGGCTGCGGGACCGGACGGTGGTGCGGGAGGCGGGCGCGGGTCCGGCGGTCAGCGGGTGGAAGCAGCTGGTGACGACCCTGAAGGACATGCGGCGCTATCCGCTGACGCTGTCCTTCCTGCTGGCGTACCTGATCTACAACGACGGCGTGCAGACCGTGATCTCCCAGGCCTCGGTGTACGGCTCGGAGGAGCTGGAGCTGGAGCAGTCCACGCTGATCGTGGCGGTGCTGCTGGTCCAGGTGCTGGCGGTGGCCGGCGCGCTGGCGATGGGCCGGCTGGCCGTCTCGTACGGGGCGAAGCGGACGATCCTGGGTTCGCTGGCCGCGTGGGCCCTCACGCTCGCGGCGGGATACTTCCTCCCCGCCCGGACGCCCGTGTGGTTCTTCGCCCTGGCCGCGATGATCGGGCTGGTGCTGGGCGGCAGCCAGGCGCTGTCGCGCTCGCTGTTCTCGCACCTGGTGCCGGCGGGCAAGGAGGCCGAGTACTTCTCCGCCTACGAGATGAGCGACCGCGGGCTGAGCTGGGTGGGGCCCCTGGTCTTCGGCCTGACGTACCAGCTCACCGGCAGCTACCGGAACGCGATCGTCTCGTTGGTGGTCTTCTTCGCACTGGGTTTCGTGCTCCTCGCGCGGGTGCCGGTGCGGCGCGCGGTGGCGGCGGCGGGGAATCCTGTTCCCCTGCGCGTCTGAGCGTGCTCCGGGGCCGGATCCGGCCCCGGAGGGCCCCGGACCCACGAACGAATTCCGAACGAATTTCGACGTTGAAGCAAAGGGCCGGTAGTGTACGCCTTTGGCCTGCCAGGCGGACCGTTACTGCGCACGCGCAAAGCGTGGACGTTGGGTGACATCTGCTGCCAGATGTGACAAAACGGGCATTGGTGGGTACAACAAGGGGCGGCACGACGGGCGACGCATGACCCGGAGCGGGAATCTATACCGCCGACCGGACGTTGACCGGATGACGACGACAGCGACACCTGTCCTGTGGGCGACAAGCCCGGGAGGCACGATTCATGAGTGAGCGAGCTCTCCGCGGTACGCGGCTCGTGGTTACCAGCTACGAGACGGACCGCGGCATCGATCTGGCCCCGCGCCAGGCGGTGGAGTACGCATGCCAGAACGGACATCGATTTGAGATGCCGTTCTCGGTTGAGGCAGAAATTCCGCCGGAGTGGGAGTGCAAGGCGTGCGGCGCCATGGCACTCCTGGTGGACGGGGACGGGCCCGAAGAGAAGAAGGGCAAGCCTGCGCGAACGCACTGGGACATGCTCATGGAGCGACGCACCCGCGAGGAGCTGGAGGAAGTGCTGGCCGAAAGGCTGGCGGTCCTGCGTTCCGGCGCCATGAACATTGCCGTGCATCCGCGGGACAGCCGCAAGTCCGCCTAGCCGGGGACTGGAACACGCGATAGGCCGAGGGGCCCCGCCACATCAGTGGCGGGGCCCCTCGGCTTGTCGTCGTCGCGTGCCGCGTGTTCTCGGTCACTCCCCCTCACGGGGTGAGCGGCGGACGCCGGTCGGTGTCCGGGCCGCCCGAGGGCCGGTCCTCCCGGATGACCTCGCCCTGGACGACCTTGCCGTCGGGGTAGTGGATCCGGGCCTGCGTGAAGGCGTCGCCGAAGCCGCCGGGGGCGGCCGAGGCCATCCTGCGCTCCAGGCTGCGCCCGGCCCTGCGGGCCACGAAGGTGCGTACGGGCGGCAGCAGCAGGAGCAGGCCGGCCACGTCGGAGAGCAGGCCGGGCACGATCAGGAGCAGCCCGGCCAGCATCATCAGGCCGTTGCCCGACCCCTTGGGCGTCTGCGGGGTCGGCACCTCGCCGGCCATCGCCTGCGCCTGGGCCTGCTGGAAGGTCTGGGTGAGGTTCTTGAAGGCCCGCCGCCCGGCGCGCTTGATGACCACCACGCCGAGCACCAGCCCGCCCGCGAGCAACGCGGCGACGGTCACTCCGCCGGCCGCTCCCGCGACCAGGCCGAGCAGCCAGATCTCCAGGATGAGCCAGGCGGCGACCGCCAGGGGAACGAAGGTGCGGGCGGGTGAGCGCCGTCGAGGGGCCGTAGATGTGCCGGTCCTCAAAGAACCAGTGCCGGTCGTCATACCGTCCAGTGTGCCCGGTCCGGGTTAAAAGCGGCCTCAGTCGGAGGTACCGGACATCCCCTAGGGGTCCCCCGGTGCCGGCGCGTCGGTGCCGGGCGGTCAGACGGGGCGCTTGCCGGTGAGCCTGGCGGCGCGTTCCCGGACGCCCCACTGGGTGACCCGCCACAGGGCCTCGACCACGATGTCCTTGCTCATCTTGCTGTCGCCGAGCTCGCGCTCCACGAAGGTGATGGGCACCTCCACCACGCGGAAGCCCTTGCGGACGGCCCGGCGGGCCAGGTCGACCTGGAAGCAGTACCCGGCCGAGGCCACCTCGTCCAGGCCCAGCCCCTCCAGGGTCTCGCGGCGGAAGGCGCGGTAGCCGCCGGTGACGTCGCGGATCGGGACGCCCAGCATCAGGCGGGAGTAGGTGGAGCCGCCGCGGGAGAGGAACTCGCGGCTCTTGGGCCAGTTCACGACCCGGCCGCCGGGCACCCAGCGGGAGCCGAGCACGAGGTCGGCACCGGTCAGGGCGGTGAGCAGGCGGGGCAGCTCCTCGGGCCGGTGGGAGCCGTCGGCGTCCATCTCGACGAGGACCCCGTAGCCGTGCTCCAGGCCCCAGGCGAAGCCCGCGAGGTAGGCGGCGCCGAGGCCTTCCTTGCCCTTGCGGTGCAGGACGTGCACGTGGTCGTCGGCGGAGGCCAGCTCGTCGGCGAGCTTGCCCGTGCCGTCGGGGCTGTTGTCGTCGGCGACGAGGATGTGCGCCTCGGGCACGGCGGCGCGCACCCGGCCGACGATCAGGCCGATGTTCTCGGCCTCGTTGTACGTCGGAATGATCACCAGCGTGGTGCCGAGCGGTCCGTAGGTCCGCTGTCCGCCGTCGCTCACTGGGTCCCCTTGCGTGTTCCTCGACCGGTCGGCCTCGTCCGTCCCGTCACAGCAGGACGATTTTAGAACAGCGATCGGGGCCGGCGGTCCTTCGGGCCGGACCGGCTCCCGCTGGCTGCGGGCCGCCGTGACCGTTGTCTACTGGAGCGCCGGGCCCCGATCCGGGACCACCCTCTCCCGAGCTCCCTCGGAGTACGGGACCGCCGTCCGGCGAAACCTTCCCTCGCCCCCGAGGCGCGGGTGCGGTGAGCCGGATCCGGCCGGCCCGGACGTCCTGTGGTGGACCCGGCCGAACCTATCCGGGTCCGGCCGCCCGTACCGAGCCGAGGCCGGGGGGATCACCCCTGTGGCCGTACGAATACCTCCCGGCCGCCGACCACCGTCGCCAGGCACACCGGCAGCTCGCGGCCGGGGCTCAGATCGGGCAGTCCGGGCGTGCCGGAGCGCGGGTCGGTGGACCAGCGGGCGACCCGGTCGTCGGGGGCCTGGACCACCAGTTCCCCGGTCTGCCAGACGGCGTAGTCGGCGGGGGCGCCGGGTACCAGGGTGCCCGCGTCGTCCCGGCCCAGCGCCCGCCAGCCGCCCCTGGTGTGGGCGGCGAAGGCCGCCCGTACGGAGATCCGGTGCCCGGGGGTGCGGTGGAAGGCGGCCGCGCGGACCGTGCCCCAGGGGTCGAGCGGGGTGACGGGCGCGTCGGAGCCGAAGGCCAGTGCGACCCCGGCCTTGAGCATGGCGGCGTACGGGTTGAGGGTACGGGCGCGCTCGACGCCGAGCCGGTCCGCGTACATCCCCTCGTCCCCGCCCCAGGCGGCGTCGAAGGCGGGCTGCACGGAGGCGGTCAGGCCCAGCTCCGCGAAGGCGGCGATGGTGTCCGCGGTCATCATCTCGGCGTGCTCGACGCGGTGCCGGGCGGCCCGGACCCGTTCGAGGCCGACCTTCCCGGCGGCGGCCCGGACCCCTTCGACGACGGCGGAGACGGCGGCGTCCCCGATGGCGTGGAACCCGGCCTGGAGCCCCGCCTCGGTGCAGCCGGCCACGTGCTCGGCGACGGCCCGCGCGTCCAGGTACCCGGTCCCGGTGTGGGGCGCGTCGGCGTACGGGGCGTGCAGGCAGGCGGTGTGCGAGCCGAGCGCGCCGTCCACGAAGAGGTCGCCCGCGGCGCCGACCGCGCCGAGTTCCCGGGCGCGGCCGAGGTCCCGGTCGGCCCAGTAGCCGAAGACGCGCGGTCCGGGGCGCTGCCCGGCCAGGTCGAGCAGGGCGGTGAAGTCCTCGGCGGAGGAGATGTCCGGCCCGCCGCACTCGTGCACCGAGCCGATGCCGAGGGAGGCGGCCCGGTCCAGTGCGGCCCGCTGGGCCTCGGCGCGCTGGGCCGGGGTGACGGCGGCGAGGGCGGCCCGCCGCACGGCGTGGTGGTCGTCCCGGGTGAGGGGCTCGTCGCCGCGCGCGCGGACGGCGGGGACGAGGTCCAGGAGGGCGGTGGTGACCACGGCGGAGTGGACGTCGACGCGGCTGAGGTAGAGCGGCCGCCCCCCGGCGGCCTCGTCCAGTTCGGCCCGGCGCGGGGCCCGCCGCTCGGGCCAGCGGGCCGCGTCCCAGCCGTGGCCCAGGAGCACCCGGTCGGCGGGACGGCGGGCGGCGTACGCGCGGACCAGTCCCAGCGCCTCGGACAGGGAGCGGGCCCCGGTCAGGTCCAGGCCGGTGAGGGCGAGGCCGGCGGAGGTGGTGTGGACGTGGGCGTCGGTGAAGGCCGGGGTGACGAGCGCCCCGTCGAGGTCGACGACCTCGTCCACGCCCCGCGCGAAGGCGTCGGCGGCCCCTTCGGAGCCGACCCAGGCGACGTGCCCGCGTTCGACGACCATCGCGGTGGCGAAGGGGTCGGCGGGGCTGTGCACCTCTCCCCCGCGCAGCAGGACGGTACGGGCGGGGGCGGCCTCGGGGGCTCCGGCGGCGTCGGCGGAGCGGGCGGTGCGGTCGGTCATGGGCCCTAGTCTCGCCCCTCGGCGGGGCGTGCCGGGACCGGGGGTGGGTGGCGCGGCCGTGGGCGGTCCCTCGCGGGCGCGTCAGCGATCAGATGCGCGGGGGGCGCGCCTCGTAGGGGGTGGACAGGACCACGGTCGTGCGGGTCGAGACGTGGGCCAGGGCGCGCAGGCGGCCCAGCAGGTCCTCCAGTTCGAGGGGCGTGGCCACCCGTACCTTCAGGATGTAGTTCTCGTCTCCGGCGACGCTGTGGCAGGCCTCGATCTCGGGTACCCCGGCCAGCCGCTCGGCGATGTCGTCGGGGGCGCTGGGGTCGAACGGCTTGACCGAGATGAAGGCGGTCAGGGGCAGCCCGACGGCCTCGGGGTCGACCACGGCCGCGTAGCCGCGGATCACTCCGCGCTGCTCCAGCCGGCGTACCCGCTGGTGGACGGCCGATGTGGACAGTCCCGTGGCCTTGCCCAGGTCCGTATAGCTCATCCGCCCGTCCCGCACCAGCAGATCCACGATCTGGCGGTCCAGCTCCTCCATTGCGCTCATAGCCGCTCAACCTATTGCCCAGAGCCGCTCCAGGCACAGCGGTGTCCACGCCGAAGTGCCCCCAGAACCGGCACCTGCACCGGGCATGTGACCAAAGCCACAGGGGTGGACGGGCGTACGGCGGGCCGTCGTGGTTACTCGTGCCGCGCGGCGGGAAGTGCTTGGTGTGGCCGTGGCCGAAGAACCTGCCCGCCCGGCCCACCCAAGGGGGAGTACATCCATGCTGAACACCAAGCGCGCCGGTCGCACCGAACCGGAGCCCCTGGAACTGATCGAGACCGCGTACGCGGACGACGACGAGTACCCCGACGACGCGGAGGGGTTCGAGGTCCACCACGCGATCTGCCCCGACTGCGGGCAGTCGATCGCACTCGTCGCCGACGAGGAGCACCTGCCCCAGCACGCACTGTGCCTGAGCCCGTGGAACCCGTTCGGGCTCACGGTGTGCGCGGGCACCGGCCGACCGGTCGCGGACGCGCTGGCGACGGTGGGCGGGCTCCAGGCCGAGGGGCCGGAGCTCGAAGTGGTCCACTTCGACCTGCCGCAGGGTCTCGACTGGCGGACGCAGCCCTTCTCGCACGTCGGCGGTCCGGGCTCGCGTCCCGTCCGGGCGGTGGCGGCCCCGCTGCCGCAGATGCGCCAGCACGCGCAGGCCGCCTGAGACACCGGCTACCAGTAGGTCCCCTGCACCATGGCGGCGAGGCTGTCATGGTGCAGGATCAGGCCGTCCGGGTCGGCGGGGACCTCGACCTCCCCGAAGTGCGCCTGCCGGTAGGCGATGCGCAGCATGAGGATCCCGTGCCGCAGGGCGGCGTAGAGGGTGTGGAACTCCATGTCCCGCGGGGTGTGCCCGGTGAGTTCGGCGTACCGGCGTTCCAGGTCCTCGCGGCGCAGGAAGTCCGGCAGTCCGCTCTGGCCGAAGCCGACGGTCAGGTCCTGGAAGAAGCGGTGCAGGTAGACGGTCCAGCCCAGGTCGACCTCGCGGGGGGCGCAGGCGGCCATTTCCCAGTCGAGGACCGCGACCGGCTCGAAGCCGTCGTAGACGACGTTGCCGATGCGGGCGTCGCCCCAGTTCAGGACGGGGTCGCCCTCGTCGGCCGGCCAGAGTTCCTCCAGCCGGTCGAAGGCGCGTTCCAGCAGGGATGAGCGGGACAGGCCGGACACGACCCAGGTGTAGTAGGCGCGCTGGGCGTCGACGTGGCGGCGCAGCGGGCTGCCCTCGCCGGCCGGGAGCAGGAACCGGGCCTCCTCGGCGGGGAACTGGTCGTGGAGGCGGGCCAGCAGGGAGACGCTGGCGTCCTGGAGGGCGGCGCGTTCGGCGTCGGTGGCGGCGTGCAGCCAGTTTCCCTCGTAGGTGTAGGGCATGACGTCGGGCGGTACCCGCCCCTCGGCGCGGGCCATGACGAAGAACGGCGCCCCGAGCGGGGCCGGGTCCTGCTCCAGCCACAGCACGCGCGGTACGGGCAGGTCGGTGTGCGCGGCGACCAGGCTCATCACGCGGTGCTGGCGCGGCATGTCGTAGGAGGGGAAGACGGTGTAGGCGGCCGGGTCCGCGGCCAGGCGCAGGGCGCAGCCGCGGACGGGCGCGTCCGGGTGTTCGATGTCGAAGAGCAGGGTCTCGCTGGACATGCCGTTGGAGGCGGGGACGTGGGCGTGGGTCACCTGCGCCCCGGGCAGGTGGCGGTCGAGCCAGGACGCGAGGCGGCGGCCGAGTTCGGCCGGTTCGCGGGTGGAGGTGCGCGGGCGTGGTGCCGTGGCCATGGACGGGCTCCTTCAGTGCGGGGCGACGGAGGAGTGGTCGGAGAAGCCGCTGGGGTCGTGGCGGCCGAAGCTGCCGTGTTCGAAGATCCCGAAGCCGGTGCGGCCCTCCAGGGTGAAGCGGGCGGCGTGGTCGGTGACCCCGAAGGCGGCCATGGGGTGGGCGGCGGGGTCGGTGAGGTCGTAGACGCGGCGGTCGGTCCAGCCGCGGCCCTGCCAGCTGCCGTGCTGCCAGTCGGTGGCGGGCGGGTAGCCGGCGCCGACGGCGAGCGGGGAGGAGGCGAGGATCTCCACGCCGAGTTCCAGGGGCTTGCCGGCGGGGTCGGCGAGGTGGACGACCGCGCTCTCGGGGTGGCGGGTGCCGGGCCGGTAGCGGATCTCCGTCCGGGGCCAGCCGAGCTGGACGTCGGGGCGGCCGCTGTCCTCGGGGAAGACCTGGACGGCCTCGTTCAGGGTGCGGTGGCCGTCGGCTTCCTCCTGGGCGATGACCATGAGGAAGCGGTCCTCGAACCGGACGGGGATCCAGAGCCAGTGGAAGCCCTCGGGGCGGTGTTCCTCGGCGGCCCGGCCGCCGTCCTCGCCGGGGATGGGGCGCACGCCCCAGCTGCGGTCGCGGGTTCCGGTCCATGCGCCGGGGGTGAGGGTGAACTCCTCCCCCCTGGCGCGGAGGGTGCCGGTGACCTGGCCCGCCTGGACGAAGCGGCGGCCCTCCAGCATGAGGCGGTCGCCGCGCCGCTGGACGTGGTGGGGTTCCCAGACCGCGGGGAAGGCCGCGGTCCAGGCGATGTCGTACGAGAGCCCGTGCGGGTCGTCGGGGTCGGGGTCGCAGCGCAGGGTGAGCCGGCGGAGGGGGGCGTCGACGGTGATCGACAGCGGTCCGACCGAGAGGTTCATCCGGTCGTCGGTGAGGGCGTCGGAGGCGCGGACGGCGAGGAGTTCGCCGCCGAGGCGCAGGGTGGCGTAGGCGTCGATGACGCCGGTGTTGGGGTAGACGCCGAGGCCGAGGATGAGGACGGCGCGGCCGGTGTGGTCGAAGACGTGGAAGATGCAGCGGTCGTAGGCGTTGCGGTCGCCGGTGACCAGGTGCTTCATCGACAGGGGGGCCTGGTGGATGGGGTATTCATCGAGGGGGACGGGGCGGTCCGCGGGCACGGCAAACCTCCTGGGCACAGGGGTGGGCGGCGGCTGAGCGGATATGACGGTACGTCAGAAACCGGGTGCCCGGCCAGGGTTGTGGCACATCCTGACAGTTCGGCACGCCGGGCCACACCGTGGGCCGCGGGAAGGGCCGTGGGAAGGGTCGAACGGATGGGCGCGGGCGGGAGGGGGTTACTCGTGCTCCCGGTCCCGCGTTGGCCGTGCATGACGACTGTGGAGACGCCCGCGCCGAGAGCGGGGCGCCGGCGGCGCCCGGTTTCCCCCGGCTGCGAAGAATCGGTTCAGCAGTTCGACCGGCCGGCCGACCGGCCCTCCGAACGGACGGCGGAGCGGCAGCAGCCCCCGCGGCAGCGGCATCCCGACCCGCCGATCTACGGAGCCCTGCTCGCCCGCTGGGCCGCCGACGGCCGGACGCTGCCGGGGCGGCGCGATCCGGAGTGGTCCCGGATCGCCTCCTCCCCCATCTGGCCGAACGGCCCCCTCTACGACAGCCCCTGAGCGGGCTCAGAGCGCCAGCAGCCCCGCCGCGGTCGGGCGGAAGCCGCAGGCCGCGTAGAAGGGTTCGAGGTGCGGTTCGTAGTCGACGTGCAGCCACTGGGCGCCGCGCTCCCGCGCCGCGCCGGCGGCCGCCCGCACCAGGCGGACCCCGAGTCCGGAGCGGCGCAGGTCCGGGTGCACCGTGGTGTCGAGGACGAAGGCGTGCACCCCTCCGTCCCAGGCGACGTTGACGTAGCCGACCAGGCGGCCGCCCTCACGGGCGGCGACCCAGGCCAGGCTGCGTTCCAGCACCGGCACGAAGGACGCGGTCCGGTGCCCGGGCCAGGCCGCGGCGAACAGGGCGTTCAGCTCGGCGTCGGTCAGGACCGGGCGGACGAGGAGCTCCACACCGGGGCCGTTCAGCGGCTCTCGGGACCGGCCAGGTGGCGGGCGATGACCATGCGCTGGATCTGGTTCGTGCCCTCCACGATCTGGAGCACCTTCGCCTCGCGCATGAGGCGCTCCACCGGGAAGTCCGCCGTGTAGCCGTAGCCGCCCAGCACCTGCACCGCGTCCGTGGTGACGGCCATGGCCGCGTCCGTGCAGAACAGCTTGGCCATCGCCGCCTGGCGGGAGAACGGCTTGCCCGCGTCCCGCAGCCGGGCCGCCGCGAGGTACAGCGCCCGGCCCGCCTCGATCTTGGTGGCCATGTCGGCCAGCATGAAGCGCAGGCCCTGGAAGTCGGCGATCGGGTGGCCGAACTGCTTGCGGCCGAGGGCGTACGCGAGGGCCTCGTCGAGGGCCGCCTGGGCCACTCCTATCGCGCAGGCCGCGATCCCGAGCCGGCCGGCGTCGAGGGCGGCGAGGGCGATGGTGAAGCCCTGGCCCTCCTCACCGATGCGCCGGGTGTCGGGGACGCGCACGCCGTCGAAGTGCAGCTGGGCGGTGGGCGAGCCCTTCATGCCCATCTTCTTCTCGGGCACCGCGGCCGTCAGGCCCGGGGCGTCGCCCGGGACGAGGAAGGCGGTGATCCCCTTGGCCCCGGGGGCACCGGTGCGCGCGAGGACGGTGTAGAAGTCGGCGACCCCGCCGTGGGTGATCCAGGCCTTGGTGCCGGTGATCAGCCAGTCGTCGCCGTCACGGACCGCCTTGGTGGTCAGCGAGGCGGCGTCGGAGCCGGCCGCCGGCTCGGACAGGCAGTACGCGCCGAGCAGCCCGCCGCCGAGCATGTCGGGCAGGTGGGCGGCCTGCTGCTCCTTGGTGCCGTACGCGGCCAGTCCGTGGCAGGCCAGCGAGTGCACGCTGACGCCGAGCCCGACGGTCAGGCGGGCCGCCGCGAGCTCCTCCAGGACCTGGAGGTAGACCTCGTAGGGCTGGTCACCGCCGCCGGACTCACTCGCGTAGGGAAGTCCCAGCAGCCCGGACTCCGACAGCAGGGTGAAGACCTCGCGGGGGAACCGGCCGGTCTCCTCCTCGTCGGCGGCCCGGGGACGGATCTCGCGCTGGGCGATCTCGCGTACGAGCATGAGGAGGTCACGGGACTCCTCGGTGGGCAGCTGACGGTCCACCGGCTGCGGGGCGCGGTCGGTCATGGCGGCGCTCTCCTCCCTCGTCGGGCACGGCGACGACGCGTGAGGTGTGGGACGCGCCGCCGGGTCTCGGTACTCGCAGCCGATGCTGCCCTCCCGGATCACGAAAGGGCCCGCTCAGAGGCTGCGGCGGGTTGAGTATGCCCGATCAGGCGCTTTCCGTCACCGGTACCCGATCGCGATGATCGTCCGGCGGGCTCGTGGGCCCGTCGGAGGTGACCGGAGGCGCGGTGCACTCCGGGACGAACTCCTCGATCACCGTCAGTGTCGCGCGGAGCTGGCGCACCAGCAGCGCGGCGAGCGCCGGCCGCTCGGGCCGCCCGTCGGCGCCGGCGGAGCCGATCCAGTCGAGGGTGGCGCCCTCCACCCCGGAGAGCCAGCCGACCAGGGCGAGGCGGGCCAGTGGCGGGACCGTACGGCGCCCGTACGCGCCCTCGGCGATCGCGGCCACGAGCTCCTCGCGGACCCCGTCCCGGATGGCCAGCACCTCGGCGTCGGAACCGACCCCGCCGGTGACGATGGTCCGGTAGGCGGCGTGGTGGTGCTCGGCGTAGTGGAGGTAGCCGTCGATCGTGCGGCGGACCCGCTCGGCACCCGGCAGGTCCGGCTCGCCCGTGGCGCGGGCGACGAGTTCGGCGACCGAGTCCTCGACGATCGCGAGGTAATAGCCCCGCTTGCTCTTGAAGTAGTAGTAGATGAGCCCCTTGGCGACGCCCGCCTGCTGGGCGATGTCGTCCACGGAGAGGGCGTCGTACGAGGTGTCGGCGAACAACTTCCGCCCGATCGCTATGAGTTCGGCCCTGCGGACCTGCGAACGGCCGGTCGCACCACGCTGTTGACTATTATTCAAATTCGGCCCTAGCCTCGAACTGCCACAGGATGCCCGCAGTATGGCAGAGCCACCCGGCGGGCCCGTGCGCACCTTCGCTCCGCAGATCCTGCACACATCCCCCGCAACTCCCCCGCAATTTCCAGCGCGGTTCCCCCGCGCACCGGACGACGTACGGGAGGCACACGCCATGGGCACGGACAAGGACAAGGACAAGGGCACGGGCCGGAGGGCGGCCGCCGAAGGCCGGGTGGACTGGAAGAGGTCGGCGGCCGTCGCGCTGCCGGCGCTCGTCGCGGTCGGCGCGCTGGCCGTGGTGACGGCCCAGGGCGCGCTGGCCGCGTCCTTCGCGGTCTCGGGGACCGCCTTCCAGGTCTCCTCGTCGAAGCTGACCAGCAAGGGGCTCGCCTCCTACGTGCAGACGGACCGCTCCGCCGACGGCACGGGGCATCCCGTCGCCCTGCTGGGCATCGGAGAGGCCACCCTCGGCGACATCTGCCAGGCGGCGGAGGTGGACACCCCGGTCGGGAAGGTGGTGTTCAAGCTGACCGCGGGCGGCCCGGCCGGCGAGGTGACCGCCAGCAAACTGGTCATCGACGGCGAGGACCTCGACGGCGACGCCACCTTCGGCACGGCCCAGATCGGCCGCGACGCCTCCACCCTCGACCAGGTGGACGGGGTGAAGGGCGCGCCGGGCGCGTTCGGGCTCCAGGCCGGGAACATCGAGGTGGTGGGCGTACGGTCGCACGCCTGGTCCGCGACCGGCGGGAACTTCCGGCTCAAGGGCATGCGGCTCAACGTCAGCCTGGACGGCGAGAAGTGCTTCTAGGGCGGCCGGCGCCGGCGCGACCCCGGCCGCCGTCCGGTCCCCGGCGGCGGCTGCGCGCCTGGCGGCGCTCCCGGCCCTTCTGGGGCGGGCTGCTGCTGGTGCTGGGCGGGGCCGAACTGCTGCTGGTCCCGCTCTCCCCGGTGACCGTACTGGTCAGTCTGGGTGCGGGCGGGATAGCGGCCCTCGCGATCGGGGCCGCGCTGATCCTGGCGGGGCTGTTCCTGTGGTGCGTGCCGCAGGCCCGGACGTACGTCTCGGTCCACGCGCTGCTGCTGTCGGTACTGTCCTTCGTGGCGACCAACCTGGGCGGCTTCCTCGTCGGGATGCTGCTCGGCATCGCGGGCAGCGCGCTGGCCTTCGGCTGGACCCCGCTGCCGACGCGGGGGGCGGGCGGCGGGGAGGCGGACGCCGAGACGGAGGCTGAGGCGGAGGCGGACGCCGAGACGGAGACTGAGGCGGACGCTCCCGGTCCGGACGGCCGCGGGTCCCGGGCACTGGCCGCGGTCCTGCCGGTGGTGCTGCTGGCGGCGCTGGCCACGGGCGCGCCCCGGGCGCGGGCGGAGGGGGTCGAGCGGGTGGCGGTGCCCGGTGCGCCGACGGCGGCCCGGACCCCGCCGACCGTCACCACCTCGCTCTTCGCCCCGCGGGGCTTCACCCTCGCGGGGGTCTCGGAGGTTGCCACGGTGGACGGGCCGCGCAAGGTGCTGGTGCTGAAGATGGCGGCGGCCTCACTGCGCGACTACCGGCTGCGCGCCCGCGACGGCGCCGGCGGCGAGTACGGTCTGGCCGCCGCCTCGCTGGAACTGCGCGGCGACGTGACCCTGTACCTGACCCGGTTCAGCGGCTGCGTCGAGGGGCTGGTGTGCGTCACCTTCAGCCCCGAGGGGTTGCCCGCTCCCCCGGTGATCCCGCCGTTCGTCTTCATGACCCGGGTCATCGCCGAGCAGGCGCTGGTCACCTCGGACGAGATCGTCACCGACGGGCTGCGGCTGGAGGCCTCGTAGCGGCGGGCCCGGCGGGCGCGGGCGGTACCGGCGGTGCGGGTGTGCGGGCGGTCAGAACCAGCCGAGCCGGGTGACGAGCATGGCCACGACGACCACGAGGGTCCAGCCGGCCACGTGCTCCAACCAGGAGGAGTCTTCCTTGGGGCCCCCGGTGCCGACGAGGTTGCGGGCCCGGGCGCGGGCGGACAGGGCTGCGGTGTGTGCGGTCATGCCGTCCAATGTGCCGCGTTCGCGGCATTCGCGGTAGATGACGAGGGTCACCGGTGGCACGCGTCACATCGCCGGGCCCCGGAACCCTCCTCCGCGCGGAAGGGGTTCCGGGGCCCGGCGGTGTGCGGGCCGATCGCGGTCAGCCCTTGCCGGTGCGCCGGTCTCCGCCCATGGCCATCATGGCCAGGCCGAGGCAGAGGGCCACGGCGCCCGTGATCACGTTGCTGACGATGCTGCGGGTGACGTCCATCGGTCCGGCGATGACCCAGGGCGCCACGATCGTCCAGGCGCCGATCGCCACGGCCGTCCAGGCCATCGCGTGCGTGCGCTCGTACGCCGATCCCAGCCCGCCCATGCACAGGCAGAAGGCGAGGCCGGCGATCAGGTTGTTGACGGCGAGCGGGCCCAGGATGCTGAACCCGGCGATCCACGGCGAAGCCGCCAGGTACAGGCCCGTGATCAGGGCCAGCGCCTCCACGGCCTGCGCGGCGGGGGTGCTCGTCACCCGCTCGAACCGAGTGCGCATCTCGGCAAGGTCCGGGTGGTGTTCGATGCTCGAATGGGTGGTCATGGTGGGCTGCCTCCTATGAGAAGCCTTATACGGCCCTTATGCCCATATTCGACCCGTTAAGCCCTGCGGGGCGGCGGGATTTTCACAGCACTCCCACCGCCTTCAGAGCGGCGACCCGGTCGCGGCCCGGCGCCGCCGGCCCGTAGAGGTAGCAGATGCCGCCGCTGCCGGAAACGGTCTTCCCCGCGGCGTCGTGGCGCTTGGTGCGGAGCCAGATGTTCTCCCATTCGCGGCGCCGGTAGACCCGGCGGACGGCGGCGTTGTCGGCCGAGTTGGGGTCGTTGGCGATCACGTCCCCCTCCGCGGTGAAGCCGATCACCGTCATGAGGTGGCCGGCCGTGCCGTAGCCCGCGCCGGTCAGTTCCTCCGCGCGGAAGGACTGCGACGTGATCACCGGGATGCCGGCCCGGACCAGGATCTCCAGGTCGGCCAGGGAGCCGAGCCGGGTGACCACCCCGGCGAGTCCCGGGTAGGTGGCGGCGTAGGCGGCGTTGAAGGGCCAGTTGCCGCACCCCTTGTAGGCGGCGTCGTAGGTGGAGCGGGCGGCGTGGCAGACCTGGGGGTCGGCGTAGGCGGGATCGACCCAGGCCAGGGACGCCGCGCTGGGTTTGCCGCCCCAGAACTCCACGATCATCTGCGAGGACGTGGGGCTGCACCAGGCCTCGCCGCCGTTGTCGTACTCCGGGTACTGGCCCGCGTGGACCTCCTGCGAGTAGCGCGGCACCTCCAGTTCGCGGGCGGTGCCCGAGGGGGTGGAGGCGGGGACCGTGAAGCGGTCGGGGACCGCCGAGGCCATGGCCCCGGCCAGCCAGACCGTGGGGCCCCGGCTCGCGCCGGGCTTGCGGTACAGGGTGACGCGCAGCTGCCAGGCGGCGATGCGGGGTCCGGTGCCGGGGTGGTCCACGGCCAGGGTGTCGGTCCACACGGTGCTGCGGCCGTCGGTCTGGCCGTCGACGGAGGTGCGGCGGACGTCGCCGTCGCCGGAGGCCCAGCGGCCCATCACGTACCAGGGGGTGACGGTGCCGTCGGTGTAGGTGCCGCGCAGTTCGGTCTGGATCCAGGTGCCGGCCGGGGTGCGGGCGTTCCAGGAGGCGATGACCTCGGTGGCGGGGACGGCGCAGCGGTGCACCGGAGAGGTCCAGGTGGCGTGCTCCCAGGCGGCCCGGCGCCCGGTGTGGGGGTCGGTGTACTCGGTGCGGCCCGCCGCGGCTGCGATCTCCAGGCCGGGCCGGGTGCCCGGGACGGCCGTGGTGCCCCCGTGGGTGCCGGCCTGCCAGTGGCCGTACGCGTACCAGAACCGGTTGTCGACCGGCCGGACCGGGACCGCGTCGCCACCGGACGGAGAACCGGCTCCGGGCTCCGGCGCGGCGGCGGCGCGGCCCGTGGGCAGGGTGGCCGCGGTGGCGGCGGCGAGGGCGGCGGCCAGGAGGGCCCGGCGCGGGGTGGGTGCGGTCATCTGCGTGGCCCCCAGGGGTCGGAGCGGTGGATCGGCTCGTCCACCCTTCCAGTTCCCGGCCGTGCGGCGGCGAAGCCCCGGGTCCGTGTCGAGGGTGACTCGGGGGCGGGCCGTACGCTGGCCGGGTGGAGCCACAGCAGTCACTCGAATCGCTCGCGCAGGAGATCACCGTCCTGCCGCCCTCCCTCGGACCGGTCCGGCTGATCGGGATCGACGGACACGCCGGCTCCGGCAAGAGCACCTTCGCCGGGCGCCTGGCCGGGGCCCTGGGCGGGGCACCCGTGCTGCGGCTGGACGACGTGGCCACCCACGAGGAGCCGTTCGGCTGGCCGGGGCGGCTGCGCTCGCAGGTGCTGGAGCCGCTCGCCGCGGGCCGGGCCGCGCACTGGACCCCGTACGACTGGGTGGAACGCCGCTTCGGGCCCCCGCGGGTCCTGGAGCCGGCGCCCGTGCTGCTCGTCGAGGGCGTCGGGGCCGGACGGCGGGCGCTGCGGCCGCACCTGGCGCGGCTGCTGTGGATGGAGACCTCCCGGGAGCAGTCCTGGGGCCGGGGCCGGCAGCGGGACGGGCGTGAACTCTCCGACTTCTGGGACGGGTGGGAGCGCGCGGAGCTCGCGCACTTCTCCGGCGACCCTTCGCGCCCCTTCGCGGACACTCTGGTACGCCAGAGTGGTACGGGATACGAGTGGACTTCCGGGGCTCCTGCGACCTCCGGAACCGGCCCGTCCGTCACCGAGAGCGACGGACTCCCCCAGGCCTGAGCGGCCTCGCGCGTCGGCCCGCGCGGGCCTGCTCCGAGCCGCTTGACCGGGCCCCGCGAACGGCCTTACGTTCTGAATGCGCGGTCTGCGAAGGCCGCCGCGGACGCGGAGCCCCCGATTGTTCCCCCGTGATCGGGGGCTCCGCTCTGCCCCGTTCCGGCTCCGGAGGGACCCGGAGGGCGCCGCTCCACCCACCCTCCTTCACCCTGAGTCACCCCGCGCCCCGGGGGATCACCCACGACCCGTGCCCACCGCACCCTGGGTAAGGTGCGTCACCGCGGGTACGATGCAGCCCTGATTTCATCGGCGGGGTGGACAACTCACGTGCGCGGCACGGAGTGTTCCGCGCACCACGGGGCTTGCGTGTGGGGGATGTGATGGACTTCGGCATGCCGGGCAGCGCACACGCCCCGGCCGAACTCGCCTGGCTGCGCGGGGTGGACGCCTGCACGATGGGCGCGTACCCGCAGGCCGAGGAGGAGTTCCGGGCGGCCGTCAGGCTCGATCCCGCCATGGCCGACGCCTGGCTGGGCCTGCACGCGCTGCGGGTGGACACGACCAACGCGTTATTGCGGATGTACGCCCACCGCGACCGCTTCGGCGAGCAGCGGGCCCGGCACCGGCGGACCCTCAACTCCTGGTACTGGCTGGGCTGGTGGGTGCAGCCGGTACTGGAGAGCCGGCGGGACCTGCTGCTGGCCCACGCCTCGCACTGGCTGGACGGGCGGCACGTCCCCGAGCTGGACCAGGCGCTCGCCGCCCTGCCGCCGGTGGACACCGACCCGCAGGTCCGGTTCCTGCACGCCTGCCGGGCCTATCTGGTCAAGGACTGGGACCAGCTCGTACGGCAGACCGAGCCGCTGGTGGACGATCCGCTGCTGGGGATCGAGGCGGGCCTCTTCGGCGGGATGGCCCGGGTCCGGCTGGAGATGTACGGGCAGGCCGAGCCGATGCTCTCGGCGGCGCTGATGCGCTGCCGCAGCGAGCAGCCGCAGCGCAAGGAACTGCGGTACTGGCTGGCGCGGGCGCACGAGGGGACGGGGCGCAGCGCGGCCGCCCTGCCGCTGTACCGGGCGGTGCACCGGGTGGACCCGGCGTTCATGGACACGGCGGCCCGGCTGACGGCCATCGCGGACAGCAGCGACCCCGACGACATGGCCGGGTACGCCGGCTACGGCGGGCACAGCGCCGAGGGCTTCGCCGGGCACGGGCTGTCCTCCCTCGGCGGGGACTACACGGCGGTGGCGCTGGGCGGCGGGGGCGGCGGGCCCGTGCAGGACATCGCCGCGGACGGACAGGTGGACCCGGATCCGCCGACGCCCGGGGAGCCGGTGGACCAGCGGTTCGGCCCGGTGGGCGGCGGCTCGGGGCGGGCGGACGGCGTGCGGCACAAGGTGTCCCTGCCCGCGCAGGGTTCCCCGTCGGGGCTGCCGACCGGGCCCGCCGACCCGCGGGCGCTGGCCGAGGCGCTGGCCGAGCTGGAGCGGATGGTGGGCCTGGAGCCGGTGAAGCGGCAGGTGAAGGCCCTGTCGGCGCAGCTGCACATGGCCCGGCTGCGTGCGGCCCAGGGGCTGCCGGTACAGCCGCCGAAGCGGCACTTCGTCTTCTCGGGGCCCTCGGGCACGGGCAAGACCACGGTGGCGCGGATCCTGGGCCGGGTGTTCTACGCGCTGGGGCTGCTGGGCGGCGACCACCTGGTGGAGGCGCAACGGGCCGATCTGGTCGGGGAGTTCCTGGGGCAGACCGCCGTCAAGGCGAACGAGCTGATCGACTCGGCGATCGGCGGGGTGCTGTTCGTGGACGAGGCGTACAGCCTGTCCAACTCGGGCTACAGCAAGGGTGACGCATACGGGGACGAGGCCCTCCAGGTGCTGCTCAAGCGGGCCGAGGACAACCGGGACCACCTGGTGGTGATCCTGGCCGGCTATCCGGCGGGGATGGACCGGCTGCTGGCCGCCAATCCGGGGCTGTCCTCGCGGTTCACGACCCGGGTGGACTTCCCGAGCTACCGTCCCGCGGAGCTGACCTCGATCGGCGGGGTGCTGGCCGACGCGAACGGGGACCGGTGGGACGAGGAGGCCCTGGAGGAGCTGCGCAGCGTCAGCGGGCACGTGGTGGAGCAGGGCTGGATCGACGAGCTCGGCAACGGGCGGTTCCTGCGGACGCTGTACGAGAAGAGCTGCGCGTACCGGGACCTGCGGCTGGCGGGGTTCTCCGGGGAGCCCTCGCGGGACGACCTGGCAACGCTGCGGCTGGCCGACCTGATGCAGGCGTACGGGGAGGTCCTGTCGGGGCGCGGCCCCGACGGCCCGGGACGGTCCGAGCCCCCGGTGTAGGGGCCCGGACCGTGCTCCGGACGGGGGTGCGCGCGGCCCGCTAGGCGCTGCGGGCGTACACGCGGTGGGCGGGGTCGCGGACCTCGCCCACCAGCATCTCCAGGACGTCCTCCAGGGCGACCAGGCCCAGGACCCGGCCGGCCGGGTCGGCGACCTGCGCCAGGTGGGTGGCGTCGCGGCGCATGACGCTGAGGGCGTCGTCCAGCGGGAGGGTGGAGCACAGGGTGGTCATCCGGCGCCACACCCGCTGGGGGACGGCCCGCTCGCGGTCCTCCAGGTCGAGGACGTCCTTGACGTGGAGGTAGCCCATGAAGGCACCGGTGTCGGAGCGGACCGGGAAGCGCGAGTAGCCGGTGCGCACGGTCAGCTGTTCGATCTGGCGCGGGGTGACGGCCGGGCCGACGGTGACGAGCCGGCCGGGGGCCAGCAGGACGTCGGTGACCGGGCGGCTGCCCAGTTCGAGGGCGTCCTCCAGGCGTTCCTGCTCGACGGGTTCGAGGAGTCCGGCCTGCCGGGAGTCCTCGACGAGCCGGCCGAGCTGGGCGCTGGTGTAGACGGCCTCGACCTCGTCCTTGGGCTCGACCTTGAACAGGCGCAGGACGAGCGCGGCGCAGGCGCCCAGGGCGCTGGTCACCGGTCCGCAGAGGCGGGCGAAGGCGACCAGGCCGGGGCTGAACCACAGGGCGGTGCGCTCGGGGGCGGCCATGGCGAGGTTCTTGGGGACCATCTCGCCGATGACCAGGTGCAGGAAGACCACGGCGGCGAGGGCGACGGCGTACCCGAGGGGGTGCACCAGGCCCTCCGGTACGTGGGCGGCCTCGAAGAGGGGTTCCAGGAGCCGGGCCACGGTGGGCTCGGCGACCGCGCCGAGGGTGAGCGAGCACATGGTGATGCCGAACTGGGCGGCGGCCATCATGCGCGGCAGGTTCTCCAGGCCGTGGAGCACCTGGCGGGCCCGCTTGGAGCCGGCCGCCAGGGGCTCGATCTGGCTGCGGCGCACGGAGACGAGCGCGAACTCGGCGCCGACGAAGAAGCCGTTGGCCAGGACGAGGAGCAGGGCGAAGAGGAGCTGGAGGGCGTTCACCGGCGGCCCGCCGGTTCAGGTTCGGCCGGGGCCGGGACGGCTCCGAGCGGTGCGGTGCGCACCAGCCGGACGCGTTCGGCCCGGTAGCGGCGGACCTGGCGGACGGACAGCTTCCAGCCGGGGAGCTCCGCGCGGTCCCCGGGGGCGGGGATCCGGCCGAGCAGGTCGGCGACGAGGCCGGCGACGGTCTCGTAGGGCCCCTCGGGGACCTCCAGGCCTATGCGGCGCAGGGTGTGGACGCGGCAGCTGCCGTCGGCCTCCCAGGAGGGGCGGCCGTCCTCGGCGGGCACTGCGGCCAGTTCGGGGCTGCCGTGCTCGGCGAGGTCGTGCTCGTCGCGGACCTCGCCGACGAGTTCCTCCACGATGTCCTCCAGGGTGACCACCCCGGCCGTGCCGCCGTACTCGTCGACGACCACGGCCATGGGCTGTTCGCTGCGCAACCGTTCCAGCAGGGGCTGTACCGGCAGGGAGCCGGGCACCAGCAGGGGGGTGACGCAGATGCGGTTGACGGCGGTGCGGGAGCGTTCCGGCTCGGGCACGGCGAGGGCGTCCTTGAGGTGGACCACGCCGGTGATCTCGTCGATCCGCTCGCGGTAGACCGGGAAGCGGGACAGACCGGTGGCGCGGGTCAGGTTCAGGACGTCGGCCGCGGTGGCCGTGTGCTGGAGGGCGCTGACCTTCACGCGGGGGGTCATGACGTGCTGGGCGGTGAGCTCGCCCAGCGAGAGGGTCCGTACGAAGAGGTCGGCGGTGTCCTGTTCGAGGGCGCCGGCCTGGGCCGAATGGCGGACCAGGGAGACCAGTTCGCCGGGGGTGCGGGCGGAGGCCATCTCCTCGGCGGGTTCGACGCCGAGTGCCCGCACGAGGCGGTTCGCGACGGCGTTGAGGGCGGCGATGACGGGCCGGAAGGCCCGGGAGAAGGCCTGCTGGGGGCCGGCCACGACGCGGGCCACCTGGAGCGGACGGGAGATCGCCCAGTTCTTCGGGACGAGTTCGCCGACGACCATCTGGACGGCGGAGGCGAGCAGCATGCCGAGGACGACGGCCACGCCGGGGACGGCTCCGCGGGGCAGGCCGGTCGCGGCGAGCGGCCCCGACAGGAGTGCGGCGAGGGCCGGTTCGGCGAGCATGCCGACGACGAGCGAGGTGATGGTGATGCCGAGCTGGGTGCCGGAGAGCTGGAAGGACAGCTCCCGGAGGGCTTCGACGACCGTGCGGGCACGGCGGTCGCCCTCGGCCGCGGCGCTTTCGGCCTCGGGTCTCTCGACCGTGACGAGGCCGAACTCGGCCGCCACGAAGAAACCGTTGGCGAGGATCAGGGCGAAGGCCGCCACGAGCAGGAGTAGCGGGATGGTCATGCCGCCGCCTCCGCGGGGAGGGCGGCGCGGGTACTACCGGACGATCCGTCCATTGCTGGAGGGAGTCACTCCTCTGGTCGAAGGTGCCCACGGGCCACGGGGTCCCGGGGCGGATGGGAGGGCGCACGTACGCGCCCCGCCACCAGGGTAGTCATTGAGATCGCGGCCGCAATGGGACGCAGCGAGGAGACCGGGCGGGCTCAGCGGCCGGTGGCGCCGGATCCCCTGGTCTCGGCGAGGGCGCGCAGGGCGCGGGCGTCGTCGATCGCGCGGGCCCTGGCGATGCCGGGCTGGATGCCGAGGACGGGCAGGCTGGTGCCGTCGCTGAGGTCCAGGAACACCCACGGGTCGCCGGGGCGGAGGTTGACCCGCACGATCTGCGGCCATTCGAGGCGGCGGGTGGTGGTCAGGTTGACCACGGTGACGCCCGTCTCGTCCGCGACCACCTTGGGGCGGCTGAGCAGGACGAGCACGGAGGACATCAGCGCGGCGGTGAAGACGAAGCTGACCCGTTCGCCGGGGCTGAGGCTCTCCAGGAGCAGCGCGATCGCGGTGATCGTGGCGAACATGGCGAGCCCGACGCCCAGCAGCACCGCCCGGGTGCGGGTCGGCCGGAAGGTGACCGGCAGGGCGGGCGGGGCGGACGGGGCGGCGGACTCGCTCATGGTGCTGGTGATGCCTTCTGGAGGGGGCGTACGGATCGGGACGGCGTACGGGTCAGAGCCGGCAGGCGTGGATCGAGGTGGTGAGGATCGCACGGGCGCCGAGCTCGTACAGGTCGTCCATGATCCGCTGGGCTTCCTTGGCGGGGACCATGGCGCGGACGGCGACCCAGCCCTCGTTGTGGAGCGGGGAGATCGTCGGCGACTCCAGGCCCGGGGTGAGGGCGACGGCGCGCTCCAGGTGCTCGGCGCGGCAGTCGTAGTCCATCATCACGTAGCTGCGGGCCACGAGGACGCCCTGGAGGCGGCGCAGGAACTGCGCGACCTTGGGCTCGTCGGCGCCGGCGCCGGTGCGGCGGATGACGGTGGCCTCGGACTTGAGGATCGGCTCGCCGATGACCTCCAGGCCCGCGTTGCGCAGGCTGGTGCCGGTCTCGACGACGTCGGCGATGACCTGCGCGACGCCCAGTTCGATGGCGGTCTCGACGGCGCCGTCCAGGTGGACGACGGAAGCGTCGATGCCCTGGTCGGCGAGGTGCTTGGCGACGATGCCCTCGTAGGAGGTGGCGATCGTCATGCCGCCGAAGTCCTCGGGGCCCTTGGCGGTGCCGGGCTTGGTGGCGTAGCGGAAGGTGGACCGGCCGAAGTTCAGCGGCAGGATCTCCTCGGCGTTGGCCCCGGAGTCGAGCAGCAGGTCGCGGCCGGTGATGCCGATGTCGAGCTTGCCCGACGCGACGTAGATCGCGATGTCCTTCGGGCGGAGGTAGAAGAACTCGACCTCGTTGTCGGGGTCGACCGTGACGAGTTCCTTGGACTCCTTGCGCTGGCGGTAGCCGGCCTCATGGAGCATCGCCGACGCCGGTCCGGAGAGTGAACCCTTGTTGGGGACGGCGATGCGCAGCATGGGGCTTCCTTCGTGCGTGGCGTGGATGCGAAAGGTGTGCGTGGGCGTGCGGGCGCGGGACCCGCGGCGAGGAGCTGCGGCCTAGAGGTGGGCGTAGACGTCGTCGAGGGAGATCCCGCGCGCCACCATCATCACCTGAACGTGGTACAGCAGCTGGGAGATCTCTTCGGCGGCGGCTTCCTTGCCCTCGTACTCGGCGGCCATCCAGACCTCGGCGGCCTCCTCGACGACCTTCTTGCCGATGGCATGGACGCCCTTGCCGACGAGCTCGGCGGTGCGCGAGGTGCTGGGGTCGCCGTTGGCGGCCTTGAGCTGGAGCTCGGTGAAGAGCTCCTCGAAGGTCTTGGGATTGTTCGCCATGATGGTCCTCAGAATAAGGGGTCCCGCGCCGACGCTCAGCGCCAGGGTTCGCTGACGGTCCGCAGGGTCATGGCGGTGGAGACGGCGGCGGTGACCGCTTCGTGCCCCTTGTCCTCGTTCGACCCCTCGAGTCCGGCGCGGTCCAGCGCCTGCTCGTCGTTGTCGCAGGTCAGGACGCCGAAGCCGACGGGGACTCCGGTGTCGATCGACACCTGTACCAGGCCTTGGGTGACGCCCTGGCAGACGTAGTCGAAGTGCGGGGTGCCGCCGCGGATGACCACTCCGAGGGCGACGATGGCATCGTAACCGCGACCGGCGAGTACCTTCGCCACGACCGGCAGCTCGAAGCTGCCGGGGACGCGGAGCAGGGTGGGCTCGTCGATGCCCAGCTCGTGCAGGGCGCGCAGGGCGCCGTCGACGAGTCCGTCCATGACCTTCTCGTGCCACTGGGCCGCGATCACGGCCACCCGGAGGTCTCCGCAGTTCTTCACGCTCAGTTCGGGTGCGCCCTTGCCGCTCACAGCTCTGCTCCTCGGTTCTTCGTGGTGGTGGTACGGGGTGTGTGGAATGTGGTGTGTGGGACGTGGTGTGTGGGACGTGGTTACTGGTTGCCGCAGGCGGAGGTGGGGACGGCCCCCTCCAGCCAGGGCAGGTCGTGGCCCATCCGGTCGCGCTTGGTGCGCAGGTAGCGCAGGTTGTGCTCGCCGGCCTCGATGGGCATCTGCTCCCGGCCGCTGACGGCGATGCCGTGGCGGACGAGCGCGTCGGACTTGTCGGGGTTGTTGGTCAGCAGCCGGACGCTGCGCACGCCGAGGTCGGCGAGGATCTGGGCGCCGGCCCCGTAGTCGCGGGCGTCGGCGGGCAGGCCGAGTTCCAGGTTGGCGTCCAGGGTGTCGCGACCGCGCTCCTGGAGCTCGTAGGCGCGCAGCTTGGACAGCAGGCCGATGCCCCGGCCCTCGTGGCCGCGCAGGTAGACGACCACGCCGCGGCCCTCGGCCTGGATGCGGGCCATGGCGGCCTGGAGCTGGGGGCCGCAGTCGCAGCGCTGGGACTGGAAGATGTCGCCGGTCAGGCATTCGGAGTGCATCCGGACCAGGACGTCCTCGCCGTCGCCGACCTCGCCGTGGACGAGGGCGACGTGCTCGACGCCGTCGACGGTGGAGCGGAAGCCGTACGCGGTGAACTCGCCGGCGGCGGTCGGCAGGCTGACCTCGGCCTCGCGGCGGACGGTCGGCTCGGCGGAGCGGCGGTAGGCGATCAGGTCCTCGATGGAGATGATCGTCAGGCCGTGCTTGCGGGCGAAGGGGATCAGCTCGGGCAGGCGCAGCATGACGCCGTCCTCGCCGGCGATCTCCACGATGGCGCCGGCCGGGCGCAGGCCCGCGAGGCGGGCGAGGTCGACGGCGGCCTCGGTGTGGCCGTTGCGGACCAGCACGCCGCCGGGCTTGGCGCGCAGCGGGAAGATGTGGCCGGGGCGGACGAAGTCGCCCGCCTCGGAGGTGCCGTTCGCCAGCAGGCGCAGGGTGGTGGCGCGGTCGGCGGCGGAGATGCCGGTGGTGACGCCGTGGGCGCCGCTCGCGTCGACGGAGACGGTGAAGGCCGTCTGCATCGACTCGGTGTTGTGCCGGACCATCTGCGGGAGTTCCAGGCGGTCCAGCTCCGGGCCCTCCATGGGGGCGCAGATCAGGCCGCGGCACTCGCTCATCATGAAGGCGATGATCTCGGGGGTGGCCTTCTCGGCGGCGATGACGAGGTCGCCCTCGTTCTCGCGGTCCTCGTCGTCGACGACGACCACGGGGCGGCCGGCGGCGATGTCGCGGATGGCCTGCTCGACGGGGTCGAGGAGCAAGGTCTCCTGCGGGCCGGTTTCGGGGACGTCGGGCACGGGCTTGAGGGGGGTCATGCCGTTGCTCCTTCGAGGGCCGGGGCGGGGGTGGTGCGCGAGCGCTGGTACCAGTCGTAGGCGCCCCAGAGCACGAGGGCTCCGTAGATCACGTAGACGAAGGCGGAGAAGGCGTAGCCGCTGGTGAAGGCGAGGGGGACGCCGACCGCGTCGACGAGCAGCCAGGCGAACCAGAACTCGACGAGTCCCTTGGCCTGGGCGTACATGGCGACGATGGTGCCGACGAAGATGTAGGCGTCCGGCAGCGGGTTCCAGGACATCCACGGGTAGAGGGTGAACAGCCCGGTGACGGCCAGCGTGCCGACGGCGGCGGCGCCGAGGAGGAGGCCGCGCTCGCGCCAGGTGGCGAAGCGGACGGCCAGGGAGGCGTCCTGGGCCTGCCGCTTGCCGCGGCTCCACATCGTCCAGCCCCACAGGGCGACCACCATGACGACGACCTGCTTGCCGGCGTTGCCGGAGAGGTGCCCGGCGGCGAACGCGATGAAGAGGATGACGCCGGAGAGGAACTGGGTCGGCCAGGTCCATATGGAACGCCGCCATCCGAGGGCGAGGGCGGCCAGGCCCATGGTGTTGCCGATCGCGTCCGACCAGATGATCTTCTGGCCGAAGGCGGTGAAGGCTTCGGAGTTCAGCCAGGTCAGGGCGCTCACCGGTCCGTTCCCTCCGTGTCGTTCGGGGTCGCTGCCAGGGGGTCCACGCCGGCCGCGAGGAGGCGCTCGACGTACTTCGCGAGGACGTCGACTTCGAGGTTGACCGGCTCGCCGGGCTGCTTGATGCCCAGGGTGGTCAGCGCGAGGGTGGCGGGAATGAGGCTGATGGTGAAGGAGTCGGCGGCGGCCTCGACCACGGTGAGGCTGACGCCGTCCACAGTGATAGAGCCCTTCTCTACGACGTACCTTGAAAGGTTCTCCGGGAGCGCGATCCGGACGAGCTCCCAGTGCTCCGAAGGGGTGCGGGAGAGGATCTCGCCGGTGCCGTCCACGTGGCCCTGGACGAGGTGGCCGCCGAGGCGTCCGCCGAGGGCCATGGGGCGCTCCAGGTTGACCCGGGAGCCGGCGGTCAGCGCGCCGAGGCTGGAGCGGTTGAGGGTCTCCTGCATGACGTCGGCGGTGAACTCGCCGTCGGCGGTCTCCACGACGGTCAGGCAGACGCCGTTGACGGCGATCGAGTCGCCGTGCTTGGCGTCCTCGGTCACGACGGGGCCGCGCAGGCGGAAGCGGGAGGCTTCGGCGAGCTGCTCGACGGCGGTGACCTCGCCCAGTTCTTCGACGATTCCGGTGAACACTCAGTGCTCCTTGAGGGGCGTGCGGACGGTGGGGACTGCGGTGATGCGGAGATCGGGGCCGACGCGGACGGCCTCGGTGAGGTCGAGGCGCACCGCGTCGGAGATGGTGTCCACGCCGGCGCCGGCGAGGGCGGCGGGGCCCGCGCCCAGGAGGGCCGGGGCGAGGTAGCCGATCACCCGGTCGACGGCTCCGGCCCGCAGGAAGGTGCCCGCGAGGGTGGGTCCGCCTTCCAGGAAGAGGGAGCGCACGCCGCGGGCGTAGAGCCGGCCGAGCAGGTCGTGGACGCCGATGTGGCCGTCGCGCAGCGGCAGGCGCAGGACCTCGACGCCGGGCAGGTGACGGGTGTCGGCGTCCTCGCCGACGACGATCAGGGTGGGTGCGGCGTCGTCGAGGATGCGGGCGGTGGGCAGCAGGCCGGCATGGGTGTCGAGGGCGATCCGCAGGGGCTGGGTCGCGCCCTCGACGCCGCGGACGGCGAGGTGCGGGTCGTCCTCGCGCAGGGTGCCGCCGCCGACGAGGACGGCGTCGCACTCGGCGCGCAGCCGGTGGACGTCGGCCCGGGACTCGGCGGAGGTGATCCACCGGCTGGTGCCGTCCGCGGCGGCGCTGCGGCCGTCGAGGGTGGCGGCGTACTTCCAGGTGACGTGGGGGCGGCCGAGCCGTACGGAGGTCAGCCAGGCGGCGTTGCCCGCCTCGGCCTCCGCCCGGAGCAGTCCGCCCTCGGCGGTGATCCCGGCCGCGCGGAGGGTGGCGCCACCGCCGCTGGCCTGCGGGTTCGGGTCGGCCACGGCGTAGAGCACGCGGGTGACGCCCGCGGCGATCAGGGCCTGGGCGCAGGGGCCCGTACGGCCGGTGTGGTTGCAGGGTTCGAGGGTGACGTACGCGGTGCCGCCGCGGGCCGCCGTGCCCGCCTGGCGCAGGGCGTGGACCTCGGCGTGCGGGCCGCCGGCCCGCTCGTGCCAGCCCTCGCCGACGACGGCGCCGGAGGGGTCGGTGATCACGCAGCCGACGACCGGGTTGGGGCTGGTGGAGCCGAGGCCGCGGGCGGCGAGCTCGATGGCACGCCGCATGGCGGGCACGTCGGTGCCGGGACTTGCGTTCGCGTCGGCGTGGTGCGCCACCGGGTCCTCCTGCCTCATCGGGCACGGACTCCGGGGCCTGTCGGGATACGACAGATGAAGCGGGTGAGCACACGCGGGTACGCCGAGGCCGGAAACACGGTCCGTCCGACACGTCTCCGCTGGGGAAACGCCGATGGACCGCCGACGGCGGCGTACCGGTGACTGGCCCGCCGCGCACTGCCTCCCATCCGGACTTTAACCGTCGGTCCAGGAATTTCACCTGGTCAACCGGCCGCTGGATGCGGACGGGTCGCGGACTATACCGCCGGTTCGGAATTACACCGACCCCGGAGTGCGCTGCTACTGGTACTACGGCCAGTGTGCCACGGGGGATCGGGGGCCATGCGGGTGAAGCGCTGTGGCCTGGGTCACAAACCGGCCGTTCTCGAGCGTCGCTCCCGCGCCACCCGCACCCCCGGACATCCCCGCACCCGGCTTTGGTCCAGACCTATTGACGGGTTGGTCTAGTCCTCTTAACGTTCCCTTCATCTTCCCCGGGGAGCCGGCCTGCCGACGTGCGCACGTCACGGGCCAACCAGCGCCACGTTCCTGCTTGTTGCCGCACGTTGTGTCCTGCCATCCTCCCCTCCCCAGGAGGCACCATGCCGTCCCCCACACGTACGAGAGCCATGCTCCTGGCATCCGGCGCCGCGATCGCCGGCCTGCTGGTCGGCGGGCTCTCGACGGGCGTCTCGCACGCCGCCGACAACGAGGGCTGTCGGCCCGACGGTCTCTACAAGACCGCCGGCGTGGACGTCCCGTACTGCTCGGTCTACGACTCCGAAGGCCGCGAGAAGATGGGCGCCGACCACCAGCGTCGCGTCATCGGCTACTTCACCGGCTGGCGTACGGGCAAGGACGGCACCCCCGCCTACCTCGCCAACAACGTCCCGTGGTCCAAGGTCACCCACCTGAACTACGCCTTCGCCCACGTCGGGGCCGACAACAGGATCTCGGTCGGCGCGGACAACGCGAACAACGCCGCCACCGGGATGACCTGGCCGGGCGTCGCCGGCGCGGAGATGGACCCGGCCCTCCCCTACAAGGGCCACTTCAACCTCCTGAACAAATTCAAGAAGCAGTACCCGAACGTCAAGACGCTCATCTCCGTGGGCGGCTGGGCGGAGACCGGCGGATACTTCGGCGACGACGGCAACCGCGTCGCCTCGGGCGGCTTCTACTCGATGGCCACCAACGCCGACGGCTCCGTCAACCAGGCGGGCATCGACACCTTCGCGGACTCCTCGGTGGAGTTCATCCGCAAGTACGGGTTCAACGGCGTCGACATCGACTACGAGTACCCGACCACCATGAAGGACGCGGGCAACCCGCTGGACTGGCAGCTGTCCAACGCCCGCCGGGCCGGTCTCGTCAAGGGCTACGCGGCCCTGATGAAGTCGCTGCGCGAGCGGCTCGACCGCGCGGGCGCGGCCGACGGCAAGCACTACCTGCTCTCCGTCGCCGCCCCCTCCTCCGGCTACCTGCTGCGCGGCATGGAGACCTTCCAGATGCAGCAGTACCTGGACTACGTCAACATCATGTCCTACGACCTGCACGGCGCCTGGAACGAGTACGTCGGCCCCAACGCCTCGCTCTTCGACGACGGCAAGGACGGCGAGCTGGCCGCCGCGGGCGTCTACTCCACCTCCCAGTACGGCGGCACCGGCTACCTGAACACCGACTGGGCCTACCACTACTTCCGCGGCTCGATGCCGTCGGGCCGGATCAACATCGGCCTGCCGTACTACACCCGCGGCTTCAAGAACGTGCAGGGCGGCACGGACGGCCTGTGGGGCAAGGCCCCGGCCACGACCTGCCCGGCCGGCGCGGGCCTGACCAAGTGCGGTGACGGCGCGGTCGGCATCGACAACCTCTGGCACGACCTGGACACCAACGGGGTCGAGTCCCCGGCGGGCTCCAACCCGATGTGGCACGCGAAGAACCTGGAGAAGGGCGTCGTAGGCGACTACGTCACGAAGTACGGCTTCCCCGCGAACACCACGCTGACCGGCGCCTACGCCCGCAAGTACGACTCCACCCTGGTGGCGCCGTGGCTGTGGAACGCGCAGAAGAAGGTCTTCCTGTCGACGGAGGACGAGCAGTCCGTGGCCGCCAAGGCCGACTACGTGGTGGACAAGGGCATCGGCGGCACGATGGTGTGGGAGCTGGCCGGCGACTACTCCTACAACGCGGCCAAGGGCCAGTACGAGATGGGCGACACGCTCACCTCGCTGATGTACGACAAGTTCAAGGCGGCCAGCCCGTACGGCGCGAAGAAGGCGGGCGCCGCCCTGCCGGCGCGGGCCGTCGACATCAAGACGGAGTTCACCGAGTTCAAGCTGGGCGACTCCAACTACCCGATCACCCCGAAGCTCAAGATCACCAACAACACGAAGAGCACGCTGCCCGGCGGCACGGAGTTCCAGTTCGACTACGGGACCTCGGCCCCGGCCAACGCCTCGGACCAGTCCGGCTTCGGCACGAAGGTGATCTCCACCGGTCACAGCGGGAGCAACGTCGGCGGGCTGAAGGGCGACTTCCAGCGGGTCTCCCTGAAGCTGCCGGCCTGGCAGACGCTGGCCCCCGGCGCCTCGGTCGACCTGGCGTTCAACTACTACCTGCCGGTGTCCACCCCCTCCAACTGGACGGTGAACATCTCCGGCACCACGTACGCCCTGGCCGGTGACCTGGCGCGCGGCACGACGGTCGTGGAACCGGGCACCACCACGCCCCCGACCACCCCGCCGACGACGCCTCCCACCACTCCGCCGACCACTCCCCCGACGACGCCGCCGACCACGCCCCCGACCACCCCTCCGGGCGGGACCTGCACGAGCCCGGCGTACGTGGCGGGCACGGTCTACAACAGCGGAAGCCTCGTCTCCCACAAGGGCCGCACCTGGAAGGCCCAGTGGTGGACGCAGAACGAGGAGCCCGGCACCACCGGCGACTGGGGCGTCTGGAAGGACCAGGGAGCCTGCTGATCCCCCTGGCAGATCCCCCCGTGTGAAACGTGAGCAACGTGAGGACCCGGTGGCCCGGCGGCCACCGGGTCCTCCCGCGTTCCGGCACCTCCCGCGTTCCGGCACCTCCCCCGGCGCGGGGTGTCACGTTCCGGCGGGCCGGACTGTCCCCTGGGGGAGAACACTCCCGACGGGAAGGACCCGCACACCATGAGCACCATCGTCGTCACCGGCGGCACCGGCACCCTGGGCGCCCCGCTCGCCGCCCGGCTACGGGAGGCGGGCCACGAGGTCCGGGTCCTGAGCCGGCACTCGGAGCACTTCCCGGTCGACCTGCGCGGCGGCCGGGGGCTGGACGCGGCCCTGGCGGGCGCGGAGGTGGTCGTGCACTGCGCGAGCAGCCCGCGCGGGGGCGACGAGGAGGCCGCCCGGCACCTGATCGGGGCGGTCCGCCGGGCCGGGACCGTCCGCAACCTCGTGTACATCTCGATCGTCGGGGTGGACGTGGTCCCCTTCGGCTACTACCGGACCAAACTGGCGGTGGAACGGCTGTTGGAGGGGTCCGGGCTGGGCTTCACGATCCTGCGCACCACCCAGTTCCACGACCTGGTGGCCGAGGTGGTGGCCACCGCCGCGAAGCTGCCGGTGGTGCTGCTGCCCCGGGGCGTACGGGTGCAGCCGATCGCCGTCGGGGAGGTCGCGGACCGGCTGGCGGAGCTCGCGACGCCGCGGCCCTCGGGCCGGGTCCCGGACATGGGCGGGCCCGAGGTCCGCCCCCTGACGGACTGGGCCCGGACCTGCCTCGCGGCGACGGGGAGCCGGCGACGGGTGGTGGGCGTCCCGCTCGCGGGCAGGACGTACGCCGCCTTCGTGCGCGGCGGACACCTGGCCCCGGCCCGCGCCGTGGGCCGGGGCACCTTCGAGGAGTTCCTGCGACGGCGGACGGCGGCCCGGGGCTGAGGGTCCCGGAACGCGACCGCCGCGTGGCCCCGGGGGCGGCGGCGTGGGCGGCCGCGGCCCGGCCGGGCCGTGGCGGCGTCAGGGGCATCAGCGGCGTCAGGGGCCTCAGGGGCCTCAGGGGCCGAAGAGGATCGACTGGGCCGCTTCGCGGGCGGCCAGGCGGGCGCCCTCCAGGACGGCCGGGTCGCCGAGGGCGGTGGCGCGGACCTCGGTCGGTACGGGGGTGAGGGTGGTGAGGCGGCGCTCGACGCGGGCGGCCAGGGCCTCGCCGCCCGCATGGCCGAGTCCGCCGCCGAGGACCACGCAGCCGGGGTCGAGGATCGCGGCGACGGCCGCCGCCCCGAGGGCGAGCCGCTCCGCGAGCGCGTCCAGGAAGGCCTCCCCGGCGGCCCCGGCGACGGCCTCCTCGACCGGCCCCCGGAAGCCGTGCTCCCGCGCGAGCGCGCCGACCGCCGACCTGCCCGCCAGGGCGTGGAAACCGCCGGCGCATTCGGTGGCGGAGGGCAGCCCCCCGGTTCCGGGGACCGGGAGGAAGCCGATCTCACCGGCCCCTCCGGAGGCCCCCCGACGCAGCCGCCCGTCGAGGACCACGGCGGCGCCCACCCCGTCGCCGAGCCACAGCAGGACGAAGGAGTCCAGGTCCCGGGCGGCGCCGGCGCGCTGCTCGGCCAGGGCCGCCAGGTTGGTCTCGTTCTCCACCACCACCGTGGCGGGCAGCCGCCGTCGCAGGGTGGCGACCAGGTCCCGGTGCCAGGCGGGCAGGGCGCCGGTGCCGCGCAGCTCGCCGCCGCCCGGGGCGACCAGGCCGGGGGCGCCCACGACCACGGTGTGCAGGGCCCCGGCGCCCGTCCGCGCGGTCAGGGCCTCCAGCCGGTCCACGGCCTCCTCCACCGCGTCGACGGGCAGCGCGGTCCGGCCGAGCGGGCGGCCGAGCAGGTCGGTGACCACGGCGGTCGCGCTGTCGGTGCGTACGTCCAGGGCGGCGAGGTGGGCCCGGCGGGCGACGATCCCGTAGAGGCGGGCGTTGGGGCCGCGGCGCTGTTCGCCGGACTCCCCCACGACCTCGATCAGCCCGGCCTCGGTGAGCCGTTCGACCAGGTCGGCCACGGAGGGGCGGGACAGTCCGGTGAGCTGCTTGAGCCGGCCGGCCGTCAGCGGCCCCTCCTCCTGGAGGAGTTCGAGGGCGAGGCGGTCGTTGATGGCCCGGGCCGTGCTCGGGGAGGCGGGGGACTTGGCGGCGGGGGTCAGCACCTTGGCAGGGGTCACGGCGCCCATCTTAGGGAGGCGGAAAGCATTAACTATCAGGAAGGGTCCCTGATAGTTTACGCCCATGACACGGCCCACGACCGGGGAACCCGGCCCCAGACCGGCGCGCCTGCGCCATGCCCGCTTCGCCATCGCCGCGGTCTTCTGCGCCCACGGCGCCGTCACCGGCTCCTTCGCCACCCGCATCCCCTGGATCCAGCAGCACGCCGGGCTCAGCGCGGGCACCCTGGGCCTGGCCCTCGCCTTCCCCGCGCTCGGCGCGGCCCTCGCGATGCCGCTGGCCGGCCGGATCAACCACCGGTTCGGCGCCCGCAACGCCCTGCGCGGCCTGCTGGCGCTGTGGACCCTGTCCCTGATCCTGCCGAGCCTGGCCCCGGACCTGGCCGTGCTGTGCTGCGCGCTGTTCGTCTACGGGGCCACCTCGGGCATGGCGGACGTCGCCATGAACGCGCTCGGCGTGGAGACCGAGAACCGTCTCGGCCGATCCATCATGTCCTCGCTGCACGGCATGTGGAGCGTGGGCGCCCTGCTCGGCTCGGCGGCCGGGACGGTCGCGGCGCACGCGGGGGCCGACGCCCGGCTGCACCACCTGGTCGCGGCGCTGGTCCTGACGGCGGGCGGGCTGGCGGCCGTACGGGGCGTGCTGGACGTGCGCGGCGACCGGGACGCCGAGGCCCCCGCGCACTTCGCGCTGCCCCCGAGGTCCGCCCTGCTGATCGGCCTCGTCGGGTTCTGCGCGGTCTTCGCCGAGGGCGCGAGCCTGGACTGGTCGGGCGTGTACCTGCGGGACGTGCTGCACACCGACGCGGGCCTGGCCGCCGCCTCGACCACCGCGTTCGCCCTGACCATGGCCCTGGCCCGGCTGGCCGGGGACCGGGTGGTGGACCGGTTCGGAGCGGTGCGCACGGTCCGGGCGGGCGGCGCCCTGGCCACCGCGGGCGGGCTGCTGGTGGTGACGGTCCGCCATCCGGCGGCGGCCCTGGGCGGCTTCGCGCTGATCGGGCTCGGCATCGCGGTGGTGGTGCCCCTGGCCTTCGCGGCGGCGGCGCGCAGCGGGCCGGCCCCGGCGCAGGCCATCGCGGGGGTCGCGACGATCACGTACACCTCGGGGCTGATCGCGCCGTCGGCGATCGGGGCGGTGGCGGACGCGACCTCGCTCGTGGTCTCCTTCGCACTGGTCACGCTGCTCGCGTTCGCCCTGATCGCGGGCGCGACCGTACTGCGTGGCAGGGGGGCGCCGGGGGCGGCCGGAGCAGTGAACCAGGACGAACCCGCCTCTATGCGGCCGTAATATAACGGCTGGTCGTCACGTCGTACCGGCGCGGCGGCCATGTCGTGTGACGACCCGGTGGAACGGAAGTGGTGGGACATGGGCTTCGGCGTGCGCTGGACCCTGCACGGAGACGGGCGGACCCCCGCCCCCGGCGCGGTGGTGCGGCCGGACGAGCGGCTCTCGTGGCCGCGGACCGCCGGGCTCGGCGCCCAGCACGTCGTGGCGATGTTCGGCGCCAGTTTCGTCGCGCCGGTCCTCATGGGCCTGGACCCGAACCTCGCGATCATGATGTCGGGCATCGCTACCGTCATCTTCCTGCTCGCCACGCGCGGCCGGGTGCCCTCCTACCTGGGCTGCTCGCTCTCCTTCGTCGGCGTCGCCGCGGCGATCCGGGCGGGCGGCGGCGACAGCGCGGTCGTCACGGGCGCGGTGTTCGTGGTCGGCGTGGCGCTGTTCCTGGCGGGTCTGGCCGTCCAGCGCTTCGGCGCGCGGATCATCCACGCGGCGATGCCGCCGGTGGTGACGGGCGCGGTCGTGATGCTGATCGGCTTCAACCTGGCGCCGGTGACGGCCTCGACGTACTGGCCGCAGGACCAGTGGACGGCGCTGCTGACCATGCTGTTCACGGGCATGGCCGTGGTCTGCCTGCGCGGGTTCTGGTCGCGGATCGCGATCTTCCTGGGCCTGGTCTTCGGGTACGCGGTCTCCTGGATCTTCGACCTGGTCTTCGGCATGATCCACTCGACCACGGGCGGGCCGGAGGCGGTGGACCACTGGCGCCTCGACCTCTCCGGCGTCTCCCAGGCCCCCTGGATCGGCCTCCCGTCCTTCCACGCCCCGCAGTTCGAGTGGTCGGCGATCCTGATCGCGCTGCCGGTGGTGATCGCGCTGATCGCGGAGAACGCCGGTCACATCAAGGCCGTCGGCGAGATGACCGGCGACCCGCTCGACGACAAGCTCGGCACCGCCATCGCCGCCGACGGCGCCGCGTCCATGCTCTCCACGGCGGTCGGCGGCCCCCCGAACACCACGTACTCCGAGAACATCGGCGTCATGGCCGCCACCCGCGTCTACTCCACGGCGGCCTACTGGGCGGCGGCCGGCTTCGCCCTGCTCTTCGGCCTGTGCCCCAAGTTCGGCGCGGTCGTCGCCGCCATCCCGGGCGGGGTGCTCGGCGGCATCACCGTCATCCTCTACGGCATGATCGGCCTGCTCGGCGCCCAGATCTGGATCAACGGCGGGGTGGACCTGCGCAACCCGCTGAACCTGGTGCCGGCCGCGGCGGGCATCATCATCGGCATCGGCGGCGTCAAGCTGCAGTTCACCGACACCTTCGAGCTCGGCGGCATCGCGCTCGGCACCATCGTGGTGATCACCGGCTACCACACGCTGCGCTACTTCGCCCCGGCGCACCTCAAGCAGCAGGAGCCCCTCCTCGACTCGGGCACCTCCGCCTACGACGACGGCCGGGACGGTCCGGACACGCCGCGTTGACGCCCGCTTCGCCCGAACCGGCGAAGCGTACGGCCAAGTTCCCCGCGCGCAGCGTCCCGGCTGCGACGCTGCCCGGCATGGAAGCGGTACTCGCGCGGATGCGCGCCCTCGACGAGCGGCTCCCCGCGCAGGACGGCGTGGCCGTCTTCAACCGGGTGTACCTGACGGTCACGCAGGCCCTGCACCACCGGATCGGCCACGGCGGTTTCCCCGCGCCCCGCCGGGCCGAGACGCTCGGCGTGCGGTTCGCGGAGCGGTACCTGACGGCGGTGGAGACGGACGGGCGGGCACCGGCCTGCTGGCGCCCGCTGCTCCAGTACCGCCGCCACCCGGGCGTGCGGCCGCTGCAGCACGCGCTGGCCGGGATCAACGCCCACATCGGGCACGACCTGGCCCTGGCGGTGGTCTCCTCCTGCCACTCCCTGGGCTGCCCGCCGACGGACCTCGAAGCCGACTTCCACCGGGTCGGCGAGACCCTGGTCTCGCTGGAGGAACGCATCCGGGAGGACCTGATGCCGGGCCCGGACCTGCTGGAGGTCGCCGACCCGCTGACGCACCTGATCGGCTCCTGGAGCCTGGAACGCGCACGGGCCGGGGCCTGGGCGGCGGCCCGCCTGCTGTGGGCCCTGCGGCACGCACCCGACCTGGCCGAGGAATTCACCGAGTCCCTCGACTCCGGCGTCGGCCTGGTCGGCCGCTGCCTGCTCACCCCCTCGCCACTGAAACCCTGTGCGACCTGGGCGTACGCCCCCTAGCCTCGGCGGATGGCCAGTTTCGCGACGCACCGGCTCCGGGTGCACGACACCGCCCGCCCGCCGCACCGGAGGCTGTCGGCGCTGCGCACCTGCCTGACGGAGTTCGCCCCGTACGGCTTCTACCCCACCTACCACCACCTGTGCCGCAGCGCCGGGATCCCGCGCGACCTGGACGAGGACCCCGCCTCGCTGGTGCGGGCGGTGGAGGAGCTCGACGAGGCGCGGCGGCTGTGGCTGGCGGAGCTCGCCGGCTGGCAGGTCGGGCGGCGGGCGCAGAAGCGGGCAGGGGTGCGGCGGGCGGACCCGCCGCAGCCGTCGCAGTGGCTGTTCTGGCCGGACCCGGAGTTCCACCCCGCCGGGCGGCTCGTCGAGGTGATGCCCTCGGTGATGCGCGGGCGGTGGGACCTCGAAGGCCACCAGGGCCGGGACGGCGCGTGCCCCGTGTGCGGGGCCGGCCGGGGGACGGTGGAGTGGGACGGGGACGGGTACGGGAGGTACACGCTGTGCGCGGGGTGCGGCCTCGGCCTCGGTCTGGGTCGCAGGCCGCCCGGACTGCCGGACGTGCGGGAGCGCGTCGAGGTGCGCTCCGCGTTCCGTCGCCGTCGGCACCTGATCTGGACGCGCGCCCTGGAGGACGGGCGGCGGGCATGAGAACGGGCCGCCGCCGCGCTCGTGCGCGGGGGCGGCCCGTGGTCGTGGGTCCCGGGGGATCAGTCCTCGGGGAGTTCGACCGGGGCGATCGCGTCGTAGACGTCGCCGGGGCCGGGGTTGGTCTCGTCGGTGGAGCCGCCCAGGTGGTGCATGACGCCCCAGACCGCGTTCAGGGCGGTCTGGACGGCGCCCTCGGCCCAGCCGGCCGTCCAGGAGATGTCGTCGCCCGCGAGGAAGATGCCGCGCTTGTCCTCGGGGAGGCGGTCCTGCATGAAGTGGGTGAACAGGCGCCGCTGGTAGCGGTAGTGGCCCGGCAGGTTCGCCTTGAACGCGCCCATGAAGTAGGGCTCGTTCTCCCAGGACACGGTCACCGGGTTGCCGATGATGTGGCGGCGGATGTCGACCTTGGGGTAGATCTCGCCGAGGGACTTCAGCATGACCTCCATCCGCTCGTTCGCGGACAGCGGCAGCCACTTGAGGCTGTCGTCGCACCAGGTGTACGAGAGGCAGATGACGGCCGGTGCGTCCGGGCCGTTGTCCAGGAGGTACGTGCCGCGGGTCATGCGGTCCGTCAGGGTCATCGACATGACGTCGCGGCCCGTCTCCTCGTCCTTGTCCAGCCAGAACGGCCGGTCCACCGGGATGAAGAGCTTGCTGGACTCCATGTAGTGGGTGCGCTCGATCGCCGTCCAGTGGTCGATCGGGAACAGCGTGTCATCGCACTCGATCTTGGACAGCAGCATCCAGGACTGGGCGGTGAAGATCGCGGCGCGGTACGTGCGGATGTCGCCGGACGCGTCGGTGACCGTGATGCGGTTGCCGGCGGTGCGGTGCAGGCGGGTCACCGCCGGGCGCGGGGCGCCCTCGTGCAGGGAGGACAGGGACGTGCCCTGGGCCCAGTGCAGGATCTTCTCGGGCTCGCGCTCCCACAGCCGCAGCGGCAGCTGCTGCGAGCCGCCGACGATGCCGCGGTGGTGGTCGTCCGCCTCGGTGTAGACGACGCGCAGGATCTCCAGGATGGAGTTCGGGAAGTCGGTGTCCCAGCCGCCGGTGCCGAAGCCGACCTGGCCGAAGATCTCGCGCTTGCGGAAGGACTGGAAGGCCTCGGACTTGCAGAGGAAGCCGTAGAAGGTCTCGTCGTCGAGCTTCTCGACGAGCTTCGCCCAGATCTCGCGGATGCGCGGGACGTCCCGCTCGCGCATCGCGGTGTTCATGTCGGAGAAGTCCGCGCCCTCGTCCAGGCAGGCGTTCCACGCGGCGGACACGTCGCGGTAGACCTGCGGGAGGTCGGCGATGGTCTCGGCGTAGTGGGTCTCGCCCTTGAGGTCGACGACCGTGGAGGGGGTGGACTCGGCGAGCGGGTTCGGGAAGGGCTCCGTGACCAGGCCGACGAGGTCGATGTAGTGCTGGAGGGCGGTGGAGGACGGCGGGAAGCGCATGGCGCCCATCTCCGCGGTCAGACCCTCGGTGCCCGCGCCCTCGAAGCCGACGGTGCGCAGCCGGCCGCCGATCTGGTCGGCCTCGTAGACGACGGGCTTGAGGCCCATCTTCATCAGCTCGTAGGCGGAGATGATGCCGGACAGACCGCCGCCGATCACGGCGACCTCGGTGCCGTGCTCGGTCGCCGGTATCTGACCGAGGCCCGCCGGGTGGGCGAGGAAGTCGTCGTACGCGTACGGGAAGTCAGGCCCGAACATGGTGATCGGGGGCTGACCGTCGCTGTGCGGGACGGCGGTGGTGGGCACCGTGGACGTCATGGGGGTACGTCTCCTTGCGGGGTGGGGCAGGGGGCGGCGGGACGGGCGGCGGGACGGGATCAGACGAGGGAGTCGTAGAGCCCGGGGCGGCGGTCGCGCAGGTACGGGTTGGTCTCGCGCGAGGCCTGGAGGAGCTCGGGGTCGGCCTCGCCGAACACCATCTCCTCGCCGCGCCCGGCCCGGGTGCGGGTGACCCCGTCGGGACTGGCGAGGCAGCTGAGGCCGACGAACTCGAACTCGCCCTCCGGGCCGGTCCGGTTGACGTACGCGATGTACATCTGGTTCTCGAAGGCGCGGACGGGCACCAGCTGCTCGGCCACGAACTGGAACGGGTGCATCTGGGCGGTCGGGACCAGGAGGAGGTCGGTCCCGGCCAGCCCGTGAGCCCGTACGTTCTCGGGGAACTCCACGTCGTAGCAGATCATGATGCCGATGCGCAGGCCGTTCAGGTCCGCCTGGACGACGGGGATGTCGCCGGGGGTGAAGGCGTCCTGCTCGAAGCAGCCGAAGAGGTGGGTCTTGCGGTAGTTGGCGAGCGCGGTCCCGTCGGGGCCGATGAGCTGCGCCGAGTTGAAGACCGCCTCGCCCGACTTCTCGGGGTAGCCGTACAGGACGGCGATCCCGTGGCGGCGGGCGATCTCGCCGATGGCGACGGCGGACGGGCCGTCGGCCGCTTCGGCGAGGCCGGGGACGTCCTGGAGGTCCAGCGCGTAGCCGGTCAGGAACATCTCCGAGGTCACGAGGAGCCCGGCCCCGCCCTGTGCGGCGCGCGCCGCGGCCTCGTCGAGCCGCTTCAGATTCTCGGCGGTGTCGCCGAGCCGTCCGGAGCTCTGGAGGAGTGCGGTGCGCAGCGGGGGCATGGGCGTACCTCTGTGGCAGATGGGGTGGGGGTCGTAAAACGGTACGTTCGGGCGTTCGATCGGGACAAGCCGTGAGCGTTGCGCTGGGCGCATCGATTCGTTGCGCGTTCTCCGGGTTGCGCGGCGATTCGTTGCGCCGGTGCGTTACGAGGCCGCCGCGAAGGCCGGATGGGCGCGCAGGCGCCGGATGTACGCCCGCAGGTGCGGGCCGGCCGCGGGCAGGACGGCGGGGTCCAGCAGGGCCACCCACAGGTCCGCGTCGGCGACGGTCGGGCGGTCCCCCAGAGCGTACGGGCGGACGGTGAGCCGGCGCTCCAGCAGGTCCAGGGCCGCGGACCGGTCGGCGGGCGGAGCGGACGGGTCGAGCAGGGCGCGGACGGCCGAGGAGAAGGCGGCCGGGGCGGGCGGGGCCAGGTCGGGGCGGCCGGCGAGGCGGACGGCGAGGTCGTCGAGGATGTCGGGGGTGTGGTTGCTGACGACCCGGCCGCTCCAGGTGTCGCAGAGGGCGGGAACGGCGAGGGTGCCGTCGTAGTGGTGCCCGGCGGCCTCGTAGGCGCGGCGCAGGGCGGCGTACGAGGCGGGCCCGGCGAGCACGGTGGTCCCGACGGAGTCGGCGAGGCCGAGCAGGGCGAGGGCGGTGCGGACGCGCCGGGAGCGCGGACAGGCTTCGGCGAGGTAGAGGTGGTAGCGGTGCGGCACCGGGAGGAACCCGGCCCCGATGCGGCCGCGGGGGGCGGGGACGGGGGCGGTGCGGGGCATGACGGTGGGAACCATTCGGATCCTCCGGGGTGTGGACGACGACGGACGCTTCCCCTGGCCGGGGGGTGGGTGGATCCGGGGCGGCGCCCCCACCCGGCCAGGCGGAGAGACCCTGAACAACGTTCCGACCGGCCGGCCCCCGTCGCGGACGGCCACCGACCGTACGGTGGTCCGGCGGGTCGGCCCGCCGGAGCCGGGCCGCCGGCAGCCCGTCCCGGCCCTCGCGGGGGCCGGGTGGTGGC